>JASLIR010000002.1 GCA_030152125.1 Alkanindiges sp. | reverse complement strand
GGATATGAGGGGTGGACCACGATAAATCAAGCCGCTATATATCTGCACCAGACTGGCACCTGCTTCAATTTTGGCACTGGCCTGCTCACCAGACAAAATGCCACCTACACCTATCAGCGGCACCTTACCCTGTAAATGGGTGGCAAAGCTGCTCAGGCGTGCTGTACTGCTTTCAAACACTGGCGCACCGGACAAACCACCGGCTTCATTACCATGCACTAAATCTGCAACCCCATCACGCGACAGCGTCGTATTGGTTGCAATCAGGCCATCAATCTCGTACTTAATCAGCTGCTCGCTAATAAACACCACATCTTCTTCACTTAAATCCGGTGCTACTTTTAGTGCCAGCGGCACATAATGACGGTGCTGCTGAGCCAGCTGCAACTGACGGGCTTTCAGGGTTTGCAATAACTCAGACAGGGCATGCCCGCTTTGCAGGCTGCGTAAACCCTGGGTATTGGGTGAAGAAATATTCACGGTGATATAAGAGGCGTACGGATAAACCTTTTCCAGGCAAATCAGATAGTCATCAACTGCATTTTCAACCGGCGTATCGGCATTTTTACCAATATTAATGCCCAGCACACCTTTGTATTTGGCAGCTTTTACATTTTCTACCAGCTTGTCCACCCCATCATTATTAAAACCCATACGGTTAATAATGGCATTGGCTTGCGGCAAGCGAAACAGGCGCGGATGCGGATTTCCCGGCTGGGGCCGTGGGGTAATGGTACCTATTTCAATAAAACCAAAGCCCAGCGCAGCCAGTGCATCAATATAATCGCCGTTTTTATCCAGTCCTGCAGCCAGGCCTACCGGATTGGCAAACTCAATTCCCATACAACGTACAGGCTGGTGAATTTTAGGATAAAGATGCGGCAATATACCGGATTTTTCGGCAACCTTCAGCGCAGCCAGCGTAACTTCGTGCGCGCGTTCTGGTGCCAGGGCAAACAAGGCAGGGCGTGTAAACTGATACAGCATGGGCAAAAGCGGCTCAATGCAATAAAGCGCAATTATACCCATGCCGCCCTGTATAAGCTACGGCTTGATTACAGGAATCAGCAGAAAATCACTTTTTTGAATATTATTTGCAAGGCCAGCGCTAAGCCAGATACTAACCATTTGGTCAAAGCGCTTGCTTAAGCCAGGATTAGTTACTTTTTTGCATGAGGGCTTTAAGTTTTAATTCACCAGTGGCTAACTGCTCAATATCCAGCTGGTTAATGCTAATACCCTGCTCGGCCAGACGCGACAGCCAGTTACCCAGCACCGCATAATTCTGGTGTGTTACTTCCACCTGAACGGCTGCACCACTGCTGGTCATCATCGGGCTTAAGCCCTGTTGCTGGGCTGCATTCTGAATCATGGCATCCACGGGCAGGCTGTTCTGGTTACCAGTCTGGATATTGGGTGTTTGCGCCCGCATCCACACCAGTTTTTCCCGCTGGGTAGTTGCCTCCAGCCGGGCCTTATTGGCCTGTGAATGCAACAACCATACGATGGCCACAATCACCACACCCAGCATCACCGCCAGGATAACCTTTTCACGTAAGGCCAGATCGTCCCACTTTTGCAGGGCGCGCTCCATGTTCTGATCAATCGCTGTTCTTATATTCATAGCTGAACCTTCACCAGGCCGGATACCTGACCATTTGCCGGATTTACCGCACCAAGCTTGGCATTTAAACCCTGGTCACTCATCTGCTTTCTTAATGCTTCCAGCGCAGGCAAGCCACTGGCACTTACCGTTAGCTCCAGTGCATTATCACGGTACTGCACCTGACTGGCAGACAAATTGGCCTGTTGCAGTAACGGCCCTACCCGGCTAATCAGCGACAATGCTGTCATATCAATATTTTTATTGCTGTTCAGGCTGGACCTAAAGCGGCTTTCTACATTGGCTCGGCTTACACTACGGTCCTGCGGGAACAATGTTTTGTAGTGCTGAACACTTTGTTCGGCTATCTGGTTGGCAACCTTGTGGTAACGCCAGATGCTTACCGTGTCATACAGCATTTGTACCAGCAAGGCCACCACAAATACCGCTGCAATAGTGCGCCAGTAACTGGATACCTTAAAATCATTGGACTTGGGCAATACATTAAATGGATGACGCAAGTACACAGTATCAGTTAAAGGCAGTGCTACAGGCGCAGCCACATAATCCACCAGCAAGTCCGGCCGGCCTTGCAGTAACAGGCGGTCGGCAGGTGGTAAATCGCCATACACTGCCAAATCAGTCAGTTCCGGGAAATAGGAGAGCAATACCGATAAATCATCGGCACTGTAGGCCATGTGCTCGCCTACCCGTAATATGCGTTGCTGCTGGCTTAGCAGCAAACTAGCTGTTTGGGCATTTTCCTTGGCCGGAGGTGCCGGCAGCAGCAGAAAATCGGGCAATAAAGCCTGAATACGCCAGGAGCCCAGCGCCAGAAGCTGCTGGTAATGCTGGATATCAGCATTCGGTACACCCAGTATATTCAACTGGTGGTCTGCATCAAACTGATGATGAATACTTAACTGGTCAACCGGCAGCAGCGAGTATTCTTCCAGCATATAACGCACACCATTAACGCCTAACTGGCGCAACTGCTGGCGGGTCATGGGCTGGCGCAGCATTTGTATCTTGCTGCTTGGAAAAAATACGATGACATCCTTATGGTTTTCGCCAGCGGTTGCCTGTAGCAAAGCATCCCAGTTTGCTGCGAGCTGCCAGTCTCCATCAACACGCCAACGCCAGGCCGCATCCCCTTCAGGCATCCATAAATACAGCATGTTCTAATAACCCTTACGTTGTTGCGTTGATCATATAAAATTGAAAGTTTTAAAGCTATGCCATTTAAGCGCTTATTGTTGCAGCTTTGGCACAAAGCGTGTTTTTTCTACCGACAGCGCCGTGCTGATAAATGCCTGCTCAAACACGCGAGCTTCGGCCAGATGAAAAGGTTCGGAGTGATCCCCCAGCAACAGGCCTGCCATATAGGCCACCACATTCATATGGCATACCACCACAATACACTCACCCTGCTGCCGGCCCAGCCAGTCAATCGCAGGTTTGGCCTCATCATCCGGTTTAATACCATCAAAAGTCAGCACCGGCACATCCGGGCAGTAGGCACTAAAAGCCTGACGGGTTTGCTGGGCACGAATTAACGGACTCACCACAAACAAATCCGGCTGGTAACCGGCCATCACCTGCTGTGCAGTCCACGCCGCCTGCTGGCGACCCAATGCAGTCAGCTCGCGGCTTTCATCGGTTGTTTTCATGGCCTCGGCCTGACCGTGCCGGATTAAAATCAGCTGCATGTTTATCCTTAATCTATCAATCAGTCATCAGTTATTGCTTTTAATTGTCTTTTCACCATCGACAAACAGGCCCCACCTGACCCCGTGCACTATCCAGCACAAACATGATCAAATGATGAAAACCGCCAAACCGGCATAGCCGGATGGCGCAATAATGACCTAACTTTGTGCATGTGGCAGTACAAACTCCACATCGCTGCGATGCCCACTCTGCATCAGTGATAATGCAATCCCCAAAGGCGGTTTGCCTTCAAAAATCACCTCGTACAGCGCATTGGTAATTGGCATATATACATCCAGCAACTCGGCCTGCGCACGTACCTGCCGGATGGTATTAATCCCTTCCGCAGTCTGCCCCAGCTCCTTTACCGCCTCTTCCAGATTTTTACCCTTGCCCAGCGCCAGTCCAATCTGATAATTACGGCTTAGCGGGCTATTACAGGTAGCAAACAAATCACCCACACCGGACAAACCCAGGAAGGTTAATGGGTTAGCACCCAGTTTTACCGCAAAACGGCTCATTTCCGCCAAGGCCCGAGTTAGCAGCATGCTCTTGGTATTTTCACCCACGTTATAAGCCATGCCCATACCCATGGCTACAGCATAGATGTTTTTTAACGCACCAGCCAGCTCTACACCCTGCACGTCACTGCTGGCAAACACCCGGAACAGGGCACTGTGCAAAGCGTTTTGTACGGCACAGCGCAAGGCTTCACTGCTACTGGCAATGACCGTACCTGCCGGCATGCCTGCCACAATTTCCTTGGCCAGGTTAGGCCCGGACAGCACCCCAAAGGCAACTTCTGGCAGCTCTTGCTGGATAATATCGCTCATCAAACAGAAGGTATCTGCCTCAATACCCTTGGTCAGCGATACAATGGCCTGACCGGTAACCATCGGGGCAATCTGCTTCAGCACGCTGCGGAAGGAATGACTGGGAATAGCCACCAGAATAATATCGCGGTTAGGCACCACATCTTCCAGACGGCTACTGAACTTCAGGTTGTCTTCCAGCTGGAAATCCGGCAAATAACGCGTATTACGGTGTGTACGCTGCATTTCCTCTGCGGCTGC
>JASLIR010000429.1 GCA_030152125.1 Alkanindiges sp. | reverse complement strand
GGAAAGCGAGCTGGGTGAGCAATTTAGTGTCAGCCGCATTACCGTGCGCCAGGCACTCACCCAGTTGCAGCAGGAAGGCCTGATTTTCAAAGTGCATGGCAAGGGTTCTTTTGTCAGCAAACCCAAGGCCTTCCAGAATGTATCGCAACTACAGGGTTTTGCCGAAGCCATGAGCGGCATGGGGCATGAAATTTTTAACCAGGTGAAGTTCTTTGATTTTGTGGCCGCGCCAATCCATGTCGCAGCAAAACTAAAACTGCCGGTTGGCAGCAAGGTAACTGAAATCAAGCGCGTGCGCCTGCTGAATCGCCGCCCGGTTTCGTTTGAAATTACCTACCTGCCGGAAGCGATTGGTGTGCAACTGCAACAGGTGGACCTGGTCACCCGCGATATTTTTCTGGCGATTGAAGAAGAATGTAACACCCCGCTAGGCCACGCCGACTTAAGCATTGATGCCATTGTGGCCGATGAAGAACTCAGCGAACTGCTACAGGTAGATAGCAACGCCGCCATTTTACGTGTGGAGCGCCTGACCCATGATGCACAGGGTCATCCTGTGGATTTTGAATATCTCTACTTCTCCGGAGATGCCTTCCAGTACCGTCTGCGCATCGACCGCCAGACGCCGCCCAAACCCAAATGAGAGCCTAAATGATAGCTAGCTCAGGCTATTCAGTCGCCCTCAACAGGCACCTATTGATTTAACGCATCAGGAAACAACATGCAAACGCATACACTGGAATACGACATTGTCGTGATTGGTGGGGGGACGGCTGGCCCGATGGCAGCCATTAAGGCCAAAGCCGCCAACCCGCAACTGAAAGTACTGCTGATTGACAAGGCCAACGTCAAGCGCAGTGGTGCCATTTCCATGGGCATGGATGGCCTGAATAATGCCATTATTCCCGGCCATGCCACCCCAGAGCAGTACACCAAGGAAATTACCATTGCCAACGATGGCGTGGTAAATCAGGCCGCCATTTACGCCTACGCCACACACAGCTTTGCCACCATTGAACAGCTGGATAAGTGGGGCGTGAAGTTTGAAAAGGATGAAACCGGCGACTACGCCGTGAAAAAAGTACACCACATGGGTGCCTATGTGCTGCCCATGCCGGAAGGCCACGACATTAAAAAAGTACTGTACCGCCAGCTAAAACGGGCACAGGTTAAAATCAGCAACCGCATTGTCACTACCCGCCTGCTGACTGACAGCGACGGTGGCATTAACGGCGTACTGGGCTTTGACTGCCGCAGTGGGGATTTTTATGTGATTCGCACCAAAGCCGCCATTTTATGCTGTGGCGCGGCGGGTCGCCTGGGCCTGCCTTCTTCCGGCTATTTAATGGGCACCTATGAAAACCCGACCAATGCCGGTGATGGCTATGCCATGGCCTACCATGCCGGAGCTGAACTTGCCAACCTGGAATGTTTCCAGATTAACCCGCTGATCAAGGATTATAACGGCCCGGCTTGTGCCTATGTCACTGGGCCACTGGGTGGTTTTACCGCCAACAGCAAGGGCGAACGCTTCATTGAGTGTGATTACTGGAGCGGCCAGATGATGTGGGAGTTTTATCAGGAGCTGCAAAGCGGCAATGGGCCTGTGTTCCTCAAGCTGGACCATCTGGCGGAAGAAACCATCCAGACCATTGAAGAAATTTTGCATACCAACGAACGCCCCAGCCGTGGCCGCTTCCATGAAGGCCGCCAGACCGACTATAGGCAGGACATGGTGGAAATGCATATTTCCGAAATCGGCTTTTGCAGTGGTCACAGTGCGTCCGGCGTGTGGGTGAACGAACGCGCGGAAACTTCGGTGAAGGGCCTGTATAGTGCTGGTGACATGGCTGCCGTACCGCACAACTACATGCTGGGCGCCTTTACGTATGGCTGGTTTGCCGGCGTTAACGCTGCTGAGTTTGTGGCTAACCGCGATTTTACTGAGCTGGATCAGACCCAGATTACTGCCGAACAACAGCGCATTTTTGCACCACTGCAACGCGAAGAAGGCCTGGCACCGGAACAGGTGGAATACAAATTGCGCCGCATGGTGAACGACTACCTGCAGCCGCCAAAAACCCGCCAGAAAATGGAAATCGGCCTGCGCCGCTTTGAGGAAATCAAGGCGGATATTGCCAGCCTGAAAGCCAATAACCCGCACGAACTGATGCGTGCAGCCGAAGTGTCGGTGATTCGTGACTGTGCCGAAATGGCTGCGCGCGCCTCGCTGTTCCGCACCGAAAGCCGCTGGGGCCTGTACCACTACCGCGCTGACTATCCATCCAAGAATAATCAGGACTGGTTTTGCCATGCCCACCTTAAAAAAGATGAACACGGCAATATGGTCAGCCTGAAAAAGCCCATTGAACCGTACATCATCCCGATTGAAGACAAGGAAGCCGACTCCTACCAGAAGCTGCGCATTCAACCAGGAAGCCAGTTACACGATTCTCAGCAGCAAGGCACTTCGCTACACGCCGAACCGCTGGCAGGCTGATTGAGCAGATTATTTTTAGCAGATTGAGGACAACAACATGGCCTTTATAGCCAGAGATATTAATCATCTTAGCCGCGCACCAGTGCTGGTAGATGAAGACAAATGTATTGCCGACAAAGGCTGTACGGTGTGTGTGGACGTATGCCCGCTGGATTTGCTGGCCATTGATCCACTCAAGCAAAAAGCATACATGCAGTTTGATGAATGCTGGTACTGCATGCCTTGCGAGAAGGACTGCCCGACGGATGCCATTCACGTCAGCATTCCTTATTTATTGAAGTAAAACATTAATTTTTTATTATTCGGGGAAATTATGAACAGCTTAAAAACAACAGTATCACTGCTTTCCGGTTTAAGCCTGCTGGCTGCCAGCCAACTGGCTAATGCAGAAACTATCCGTGTGGGCATTGGTACACAGGACACCACCATTAACTGCGCCACTGGTGGCCTGCTGATTCGTGAACTGCACCTGCTGGAAAAGTACCTGCCTAAAGATGGCAAGTACAAGGATGTGGAATATGACATTGTATGGAAAAACTTCACCTCTGGTGCACCATTAACCAGTGAAATGGTAGCAGGCCGCCTGGACTTTGGCGCCATGGCGGACTTTCCTGGAGTAAACAACGCCGCTGCATTCAAGAAAAGTGGCAAGGAAAGTATTTTCCTGAGCGTATTATCCGGCAGTGTAAAAGGCAGTGGTAATGGCATTGTGGTGCCAATTGGTTCTGATATTCAAAACATCAAGGATTTAAAAGGCAAAACCATTTCCGTGCCCTTTGCCTCTACTTCTCATGGCTTGTTATTGCGCGCCATTACCGGCCAGGGCCTGGACCCTAAAAAGGATGTCAACATAATTGCCCAGGCACCAGAAGTAGCAGGGCCTGCGCTGCAAAGTAACAAGATTGATGCGCATGCCGACTTTGTACCCT
>JASLIR010000339.1 GCA_030152125.1 Alkanindiges sp. | reverse complement strand
ACGGCACTGTCGATTTTGCGTCTGGTACAAAGCGCACGCCTAAGCGGGCGTATTCTGTTTCAGGGTGAAAACCTGCTGGAAAAATCTGAAGCCGCACTGCGTCGTGTGCGTGGTGCCGATATTGCGGTGGTGTTTCAGGAGCCGATGTCGGCACTGAACCCGCTTTACAGCATTGGCAGCCAGATTATTGAGACGCTGCAACTGCATGAAGGCTTGTTGCCAAATGCCGCACGCCAGCGTGCCATTGAATTGCTGGCACGTACCGGTGTGCGTGAACCGGAGCGCCGCATTGACAGCTTCCCGCACCAGTTATCCGGTGGGCAGTTACAGCGTGCGGTGATTGCCATGGCACTGGCTTGCCGTCCGCGTTTGCTGATAGCCGATGAGCCGACCACGGCACTGGACACCACCATTCGCGCACGTATTGTAAAGCTGCTGCTGGATTTGCAGGAAGAAGAAAGCAGGCGTGAAGATGGCAACGGCATGGCGATTTTACTGATTACCCATGATCTGAACCTGGTGAAAAAATTTGCCGGACGCGTTGCCGTGATGGAGCGTGGCCATGTAGTGGAAACCGGTGTAACGGCCGATATTTTTTCCGCACCGCAACATCCCTACACGCGCAAACTGATCAACAGCCTGCCACAGCGCTATATTGAAGATGTCACTGCCGCTGCGCCAACCTTGCTCAGTACCGAAAAATTGCGGGTGGAATATCCGAAAAAGGGCAGTGGCTGGCGTAGCTGGTTTCGTGACGACAAATTTGTGGCGCTTTCTGCGGCCAATGTATTTTTACGTGAAGGCGAAACCATTGGGGTTGTGGGTGAGTCCGGTTCGGGAAAATCCACACTGGCACATGCCATTCTGGGACTAAGCCGCATTCATTCCGGCAACATCGAATTTGCAGGCAAAAGCATTGCCGAACGCAGTCGCCATGAGCGGCGTGCCTTGCGTGCGCATTTGCAGGTGGTGTTTCAGGACCCGTTCAGTTCGTTGTCACCGCGCCGCACAGTGGAACAGATTGTCGGTGAAGGGCTGGCCCTGCATTTTCCCCGCTTAAGCGCTGCCGAGCGCCGGCAACAGATTGTGGATATTTTGCATGAAGTCGGTTTGCCGGAAACGGCATTGCATGCGTATCCGCATGAGTTTTCCGGTGGCCAGCGTCAGCGAATTGCCATTGCGCGTGCCATTGTGTTGCGTCCGCGCGTGCTGGTACTGGACGAACCGACCTCGGCACTGGATGTATCCATTCAAAATCAGGTGCTGGAATTGCTGGTCAGCCTGCAAAAAAAATACGGGGTCAGTTATGTGCTAATCAGCCATGACATTGCGGTGGTGAATGCACTGGCGCACCGGCTGTATGTACTCAAAGACGGCGACGTGGTGGAAGAAGGTGACACACAAGCCGTAATTCATGCACCGCAGCATCCTTACACCCAGCAGCTGGTACAGGCCTCCCTATAGCTAGAAGCGCTATGCGATAGCAGTGCTATGAGATTTTAACAATGAAGTTCATGCTTTTTAACCGCCTTTTTGTGTCCTCGGCCTTGCTGGGGTCGGCAGCATTATTGCCAGCAACCTCCGCCTGGGCCGCTTATGCTTTTGCGCAATATGGCAGCCCCAAATATGCGGCTGGTTTCACCCATTTTGATTATGTGAATCCCGTTGCGCCCAAAGGTGGTGTGATTAATTTATCGCTGGTCAGTGCCAATAGCCGTTTCGACAAATTTAACCCTTTTTCCCTAAAAGGTCAGGTCGCACCGGGTTTGCTGGATTTATCTTTCGAGACGCTTGCCACCAACAGTCTGGATGAGCCCAATACCATTTATGGTTTACTGGCTGACGACATCAAGGTGGCAGCAGATTTTGGCAGTGTCACCTTTCATATCAATCCGCACGCGCGCTTTAACAATGGCGATGCGGTAACAGCCAGTGATGTGCTGTATTCCTTTACTACCCTGAAAAGCAAAAAAGCCAGCCCGCGTTTCAAGTCGTATTTTGGAGAAATCAGCGCTGCCAAAATTATTGATAAGGCTACTATTCGCTTTGACTTTTCGCGTAAAGGCCGTGACCTGGTGTTTGTTGCTGCCAGTTTGCCTGTATTTTCACCAAAGTGGGGGCTGAAAGCGGATGGTACGCGTGTGCCTTTTGATGCGTTGCGCTTGCAAAAACCGGTTACCAGCGGCCCCTATATCATTAAGACTACTGACAACAGCGCACTGGATGTGGTGTACCAGCGCAATCCAGCTTACTGGGCAGGTGATTTACCGGTGCGCCGTGGTTTTTATAATTTCGATAAGGTGGTTTACAAGCTGTATAAAGACCGTGACACCCAGGTGACCGCCATGCGTGCCGGCAATTACGATTATATTTCTGAACCACAGGCGCGCTACTGGTGCTGCCAGTATATCGGCAAGCGTTTTGACAATGGCGAATACATCAAAAAAAGCTTTGCCAATTTAAATCCGCCCGCCATGAATGGCTGGGTGGTGAATACGCGGCAGGAAAAATTCAGCGACCCGCGCGTACGTGAGGCATTAAATTATCTGCTGGATTTCCAGTGGATTAACCAGAAAATCCTGAATGGTGAATACAGGCGGCAAGACAGTTATTTTGCCCGCACTTCCATGCAGGCTAAAGGCTTGCCCGATGCGGAAGAGCTCAAGTTGCTGGAGCCTTTTCGTGCACAGCTACCGCCGGGCGTATTTGGACCTGCCTATCAGCAACCGGACAGCAGCGGCCCCGGTGGATTTCGTAGCAACCTGAAAAAAGCCCTGGATTTGTTTGCACAGGCGGGCTGGCATTACCACGATGGCTGGTTGCGCAATGCACAAGGCCAGCCATTTCAGATTACCCTGACTGGTGCACGCTTTGATCAAAGCCCGCATACCGAAACGGTGAAACTGAATTTGCTGAAAGCCGGGGTACAGCTTAATCAAAAGCTGGCTGACGCTGCCACCTCGCGCCGGCTGATGAATGATTTTGATTATGACTATACCACCTTGAATTTGCGTGATTCACGCCTGCAGGTTACGGAGTTGTGGCGCGCATTCAATAGTCAGGATGCCGATGAGAAAGGTTCCGGCAATATTATCGGGGTGAAATCGCCAGCCGTGGATTTCCTGTTGCAGAAAATGCTGACTGCGCAAACCCGGCAGGAAGAAGATGTGGCAGGCCGTGCGCTGGATCGCGTGTTGCTGCAAAGCCATTATTTCATTCCGTTCCGTTATCTGGATCACCACAACATCATTTACAACCA
>JASLIR010000287.1 GCA_030152125.1 Alkanindiges sp. | reverse complement strand
CAACATGGTGTTCCAGGCACAACTGGGCACACTGTGGGATAAATCCGAACGTATTGCCAAGCTGGCCAGCGAAATTGCCAGGCTGACTGGCGGTAATGCGGATGCCGCGCAACAGGCGGGCCTGCTGGCCAAGTGTGATTTAACCAGCGAGCTGGTAGGTGAGTTCCCGGAACTGCAAGGTATTGCCGGTACCTATTATGCGCGTGCCGAAGGTTTGCCTGCAGAAGTAGCGGATGCGATTGCTGAACAGTACCTGCCACGCTTTGCCGGTGACAGCCTGCCAAAAACCAATACGGGTACCGCACTGGCACTGGCTGACCGTCTGGATACACTGGCCGGTATTTTTGGTATTGGCCAGGCACCTACCGGTAATAAAGACCCCTTCAGTTTACGCCGTGCCGCCATTGGTATCCTACGTTTACTGATTGAAAACAGCCTGAATGTGTCGCTGCAACAGTTGCTGGAGCTGGCTGTTAAGGCTTATCACGCCAAACTGCCAGATCCGACCAAGGCACTGTATGACGCGCTGAACTTTGTAGAAGGCCGCTACCGTGCCATGTATGAAGACCAGGGCGTGAGTGTGGATGTGATTCAGTCGGTTCAGGCACTTAACCCTGCTTCACCGCTGGATTTTGACCATCGCATTAAGGCAGTGAGCCACTTTAAAACCCTGCCGGAAGCCTCTGCACTGGCAGCAGCCAACAAGCGTGTGGCCAACATCCTGTCCAAGGAAAGCCACGTGAGTGGTGATGTGGACGCAGGTTTGTTGCAGGAACAGGCGGAAAAAGACCTCTATCAGGCCTTGCAAGCGCTAACACCTGTGGTTAGCCCCTTGTTACAGGCGCATGATTACACCCCTGCCCTGAGCGAACTGGCCAAGCTACGCACATCTATTGATGCCTTTTTTGATAACGTGATGGTAATGGCGGAAGATGCAGCCATTAAACAGAACCGTTTACGCCTGCTGGCGCAACTGCGCACGCTGTTTATTAGCGTGGCGGATGTAAGTATGTTGCAGTAATTAAGGCTGTGTGTTGATTTTTATGATAAAGCCTGCTCAAATCGAGTGGGCTTTATTTATAGGGTAGAATAAATGAGTGATCAACTCTCTCAACCACAAAGAATTGTTCAAATTCTTAAAGCTCAGTCACAACAGAAAATGACCGCACGACAAATTGCTGAGTTATTAGTTCAGCAATACTCCGCCGATTATGCGAAAAAGAGAAACAACCCCAGATTTAAAAACGATAATGATTTTATTAATCAGATTGTGGCCGAAATAGGCGCTACCAAAGAATCTATCATAAAACTATCCGGGCGAATCTTATGGCAAGATAAACCAAAACCCCGTGTTTATTGGTACGACGACAATACAGATGAGCCGGCTATATCAGAGCGCGAGGTTGGCGATACTACTGATATAAGCTCAGAAACTTTTTTCACAGAAAACGACTTATACCCAACCCTGATAGAATACCTGCACTCTGAACATCACCTTTATTGTCAAAGAATTAATGAAAAACGTTCTCGCAATAACAGGGGAGAAAAAGGAAATCAATGGTTGCACCCTGATATTGTTGCCATGCAGGCAATCGATCAGGAGTGGGATGAACTGGTTCGATCTTGTGTGAAGGATGGTGCCGGACAGCGCGTTAAGTTATGGTCTTTTGAAGTAAAAAAACAAGTGAATAGCAGCAATATCCGCAGTAGCTTTTTTCAGACTGTCAGCAACTCCAGTTGGGCTAATGAAGCCTACCTGGTCACGGCATCTATCAGCTCTAGTGCTGTAGAGGCTGAATTAAGAATATTATCGGCCCTACACGGTGTTGGCGTAATTTTACTGGACAGAGAAAACCCCAGCGAAAGTGAAATATTGCTGCCGGCAAAAATTAAAACAGACATAGACTGGCAGTCAGTGCACCGGATTGTTACCGAAAATGCAGACTTCAGGGAGTATATTCAGCTTGTGTCTGATTATTACCGCACAGGCCGAATATACAGCAAAAACTGGAATAAAATTTCGCCCCATTAACCAGCAGCAACCACCTTCACTTTACACTGCTGCGTCTTCACCGCTGCAGTATCCTTTTCCCATGGGCGTACATATTCAAAAGTCAGGGTTTCTTCACCCTGCTGTTTGGCGCGCAGGGTAATCACCTGTGTACCACCGCTGCCTACTACGCCAGGTTCTTTCGGCGCTGGTTTATAATCATCCTTGGCCACATCAAACAGGCTGGCTGGTTTGGCCAAACGCCATGAGTAACCGGTTGTCGGGTTACTTTCCAGCTGAACCTGGGTCATATAGCCAATTAATACTACTTCGGAACCACATACCGGGCTGGACAGCGTGGCAGTGTAGGTTACCTCACCAGTTGAAGCTTTCTGACTGGCTGTTGTGCCCGTTTGTGTTGCCGTTGCAGAAGATTCTACTGTACTGGTGGCTTGACAGCCCGCTAGCACCGCCCCGCCCATTATGAATACTGCAATAACGGATAAACCCTTGCTCACTGGCAACATGTAATACTCACTGTCTTTTTAGGAAAAATTTGGTTGCCACAATATCAGGTTTTTTCAATCCATTCGATAGAAGCGACGCGCAGGATTTCACAGGCACCATCACCCACATCATCACGGCTGAGCGAGCTTTTCCATGTCCAGCCATTATCATCTACCTCTACAAGGTCACCGCGTAGCCGCACCAAGTCGCCTTGTTTCACCGTCGCCAGCAAACTGGCAATTTGCGGATTGGCCGGAATAATATGAATATTGGACACCAGTTCCATGGCTTTTTTGGCTGGCAAAGGCAAATATTGCATGTTCCAGGTCAGGTAACGGTTATCCTGCTTTACACCAATTAAAGGGTAATAATGCTTGCTGGCCAAAACCCCTTCGCTGACTGCAAAATCCATCGGGGAAAACTTGGCTTCCTGATCCGCCTGATAATCCTTGCGGCCTAAAATACGGAACTCGCCATGATAGGGCTGCAATACGGTTAAACGCTGGTTTTTGGCAGGCGCCAGCCCACGTGCAATAGTGGCATCCGGCCAACTGGCCCATACCGCTGCACTGCCTAGCAGGCTAACTGATAGCAGTAATGTAGATGCTAAAAACATCCGCTTAATTTGCATGGTTTGCACACTTCACTTTATAAAAGGCCGCTTCACTACAAAACAGACATAATGCTTAGGGCCTTTGTATTCATAACACGATGTCTTGCAATGATTGTAATGCGATACCCGCTGCCATGCTGTATCCGTACGTGGTCGGCTCGTTATGCTTTTATTACAGGCAGGCAGTGCGTGCTCATGCTTTATTCATGCTGGCAATACAAGCCATACAATACAGCCTGTATGATCAGCAGGATCACACTAGCCTGCGCGCTTAAGTACCTGATCCACCCGCATCACTTCACAGGAGCCGCTACCGCTATCCTCCCTGCTTAGTGAACTACGCCAGCGCCAGCCATCCGCTGCCTGAATTTCTACCAGTGCACCCTGCAAATACACCAGATCGCCCGGTTTTATCTTGTTTAAGTCAGCCGCCACACTGGCATTGGCTGGAATAATGTGCATATTGGCAGTATGGGTTTCCAGTTCGCGCCGGGGAATGGGAAACTGATCCACATGCCAGTAATACCAGCGGTTGCTTTGCCGTACGTCCACTTGCGAATAAATTTCCGGCCGGGCCATATCACCCCAGCCCACTGCAAGGTCCAGCGGTGAAAACTCGGCCTCCCGGCCACTGCTATAGGTTTGCCGTCCCAGAATACGGAACTCACCGGCATAACGCGCCAGCTCACGAATCTGGTAGCCATTGACTACCTGCACCCCATTGACCACAGGCTGGCTATTGGGCATATCCGCCAGGTTAGGCAAAGGCTTTAACCAGTGCGACCACAGCACATAAACCAGTGCCAGCGCAAACAGGTAATACATAAAGCGTGGCACAGCCTTATCCCCTTTTATTATGTACAACAAACAATTGCTACACCCAGTCTGCTACTGGCATCCATGACCTGAACTATGTTTAGATGTACTGGCAAGCTCAGTACGAAATATCAGAATATCTTCTGCAGCAGAGTATAAAACACATTGAATTACTTAAAATATCATCACCACAAAATATAATTTTGTTAAGCTCGACACTTAAGCACAATACATATGGAAATCGCGCAATAACCATGAAGACCATTTTAATTGCCAACCAGAAAGGTGGCTGTGGTAAAACCCTGGTTGCCATCACACTGGCAACCGCACTGGCCAAACAGGGCCATAAAGTGGCACTGGCCGATGCTGACCCGCAAAAATCATCACTACAATGGCTAAAACTACG
>JASLIR010000323.1 GCA_030152125.1 Alkanindiges sp. | reverse complement strand
GGTTGCCCTTTCTTACCAGAAAGACCACGGTAGAGGTGTACGGTGCCGAGTTGCTTGGAAACTCTTTCTGCCAGTCTTTATCAATCAAACCAGCATCGCTGATTTCATCAATATCGTTTGCCAGTGCCAGTGTTACCACATCAGCTTCCAGCCCATCGATCACCGCACGTGCCTGCTTACCGGACCCACCATGTGACTGCTGAAAGGTTACGTCCTGACCAGTGCGCTGTTTCCAGAAATCAGCAAATGACTTGTTGTATTCCTGATAAAACTCACGGGTTGGGTCGTAAGACACATTTAGAAATTTGGTTTCCGCATACACGGTACTTGTTACCAGCCCCCCAGCTACCAACAGTGCCGTTACCGCAGATTTTAACCCCAAGCCTTTCATGCAAATGTCACCCTTCATCATCACAGTGAGTGCAGAATAACCGCAGTTTGTTTTTATGAAAAATAATTAAACATTCATTCATTATTCATTTTTTAGATAAAGGATTTGCATGGGATTTCTGTATGCAGAGGCACCCGCTGGCAGATAATTCGCTATAATCGAGCCAATTTTTTTAGTAATTTTGATCAATCATGACCGTGCGCACGCGTATTGCCCCTTCACCAACCGGCTTCCCGCATGTTGGTACTGCCTATATCGCCCTGTTTAACCTGTGTTTTGCCAAGCAGCATGGCGGCGAGTTCATTTTACGTATTGAAGATACCGACCAGACCCGCTCTACGGCCGAATCAGAAAAAATGATTCTGGACTCGCTACGCTGGCTGGGCCTGAACTGGGCAGAAGGCCCGGATGTAGGTGGCCCGCATGCACCCTACCGCCAAAGCGAGCGCATGGGCATCTACAAACAGTATGCCGAGCAACTGGTTGCCCAAAGCGATGCCTTTTACTGCTTTGCCACAGCGGAAGAGCTGGACCAGATGCGTGCCGAACAACAGGCGTGTGGCGAAACCCCGCGTTATGATGGCCGTGGTTTAAAGCTGAGTGCCGATGAAGTACAGCAAAAGCTGGCGGCAGGTGAGCCACATGTGATTCGCATGAAAATCCCGGAAAGTGGCATTTGTCAGGTGCAGGACATGTTGCGCGGCGTGATTGAAATTCCGTGGGAACAGGTGGACATGCAGATTCTGCTAAAAACCGACGGCATGCCAACCTACCACCTGGCCAACGTGGTGGATGACCATCTGATGCAGATTACCCACGTTATCCGTGGTGAGGAGTGGATTTCCTCCGCCCCTAAACATCTGTTGCTGTACAAATACTTTGGCTGGGACATGCCAACCCTGTGCCACATGCCGCTACTGCGTAACCCGGATAAATCCAAACTGTCCAAACGCAAAAACCCGACCAGCATTACCTACTACCGTGACATTGGCATTTTGCCGGAAGCCCTGCTCAACTATCTGGGCCGTATGGGCTGGTCTATGCCGGAAGAACAGGAAAAATTCACCCTGGATGAGATGATTGCCAATTTTGACATTCAGCGTGTATCCCTTGGCGGGCCAATTTTTGACGTGGAAAAACTGAACTGGTTAAACGGCCAGTGGATTAAGGCACTATCCCCTGCGCAACTGCTGGATACCATTTTGAACTGGCGCGATAACCGCCAGCAACTGGAACAGATTGCCGCTGCCATTCAGCCGCGTATTAACACGCTGTCCGAAGCCGTGGAATGGGCGGGCTTCTTCTTTAACCGGGTACCAAAAATCAGCCCGGAAAGCCTTGCCAGCAAAAAGCTGACGGATGAACAGGTACGCCAGAGCCTGCAATTTGCCATCTGGCGCCTGGAAGTCTTAGGCACATGGAACAAGGACACCATTAGCCAGACTTTGATGACGCTGGCCGAGCAAATGGGCATTAAGCTGCGTGACTTTATGCCTACCTTCTTTGTGGCCATTGCCGGGTCTACCAGCAGTACGCCAGTGATGGAGTCCATGGCGATTATTGGTGCCGACCTGACCTTTGCCCGCCTGCGTGCCGCGCTGGAAGTGCTGGGTGGTGTGAGCAAAAAAGAGACATCGGCATGGCAAAAGCTGAACGAAACCATTCAATTGCCACCAGTTGAAGCCACAGATGCACCGAGTGAATAGTTTTCAACCACTTTCCAATTGACAGCGCGCTAATAACTGCTTAACATCTGCGCCCACGGGGATATAGCTCAGTTGGTAGAGCGCTACAATGGCATTGTAGAGGTCAGCGGTTCGATCCCGCTTATCTCCACCATATTAAACTTTTAAAGCAATGCTTTAAAAGTTGCAAGACAAGCGAAGCGCGTAGTTTCCGGTCAAGCAAAATATACAAAAGCTCTGAAGTGTATACTTCAGAGCTTTTTTGTTAGTTGATTTATTATTAAATGAAGATCATTTATCTCTTAAAAAAGCTGATATTTCTTAATTCCAATTTCTCATTTTCCAACTCTTCGTCATCCAAACAATCTTTCGTATCCAAATACAATAATGTTAATCGGTATCCATCTCGCTGAAATAAAACCTGTTCATACAACTCACTATTTTTAGGAGGCTCATCATTCAACCAATGTGTCCAAGAAGCTGGCTGTATCTCCGTATACAGAACATCCACTGGAGGCTCTTGCGCTGAATAGCTTCTAGGAGGAAGAGGATTCTTACGCTTTAAACATAGAAAGGGAAAATCTTTGTTTTTATAGATGTGCGTTATAAATCTTTCATGAGATTGCACTATTGCACACGCATGGTCATTAAAACTGACAAAGCGTCGTCCAGTTGCTAGCTTACTAACATCATATTTAAAAGATAAATCAATAATTTGAGAAATACATGGCTCTGGTAACTCTCTTATATCTTGCCTGAACTCGATTTCCGGCAATAATAGTTCACAAGCAAATATATTTGCTTCAATTTCTATTTTTTCAATTGAACTACTTTCTTTTGTAGAATCCAATAAACGCATGGATTGGCCTACACACTCAAAATACTTCTTATCGAACTTGTGCGATGGTATCAACCAATGTCCTAACTCATGCCCTATGGTATAACGAATTCGTTTGCCAGGTCGATTAGCGTTAACCCCTATAAGAGCTGATCCTTCTTGCTCG
>JASLIR010000207.1 GCA_030152125.1 Alkanindiges sp. | reverse complement strand
AAACCAAGTCCCTGCAAAACTATCTGGTATGGATTTTAATCAGCACTATGCTGGTTGCACTGGCACCACTGTGGGGACAAGGCATAAGCACTGGCGATCGCCTGCAAATTCACGCCCCGGCCGTTGCCATTGTATTGTGGGTACTGCTGGTGGTCAGTTGCCTGATGCTGATCTATTTCCATCATGAGCGTATTAAAGCCGTACTGCTGGTCGGTGGTGTTGGCGTGGTCACAGCCATGTGCTTTATCAGCCTGTCCGCCCCGGATCTGGCACTCACGCAGATCTCGGTAGACATCGTGACTACCGTCTTGCTGCTGATGAGCCTGTCCTTACTGCCACAACTCACTCCTTACGAATCCAACCGCACCCGGCGCTGGCGCGATGCCATTATTGCCATTAGCGGCGGCGCTGGCGTGGCGTGGCTGGCATGGCTGGTGATGACGCGTGACCATAGCTCGCTGTCGTGGTTCTATATTCAGGAAGCCCTGCCCAAAGGTGGCGGCAGTAATGTGGTCAATGTGATTCTGGTGGATTTCCGCGGTTTTGATACCTTTGGTGAAATCTGTGTACTGGGCATTGCAGCCATTGGCGCGCTGGTGATGATGGATGGCATGCGCACGCATGGCACTACCATGACACCCGGCCTAACCCTGCGCTTTACCCCCTCCCCGCTGATGTTGCGCATGACCGCTGCATGGATATTGCCGATTGCACTGGTTTTTAGCGTGTATATTTTACTGCGTGGCCACAACCTGCCTGGCGGCGGCTTTATTGCCGGGCTGATTAGCGCGATTGCCCTGATTGTGCAGTACATTGCCATTGGGCAGGATAAAACCGAGCAACTGCTGAACGCACAGAATGGCCGTCAGTATGAACGCTGGATTGGAATTGGCTTAAGCATTGCCGGGCTAACCGGTTTAGCCGCCTTCCTGTGGGGCCGCCCATTTCTTACCAGTGCTTACTTGCATCCAAAATTACCCTTGCTGGGCGAAATTCCACTGGCATCTGCCGCAGTGTTCGACATCGGGGTATTTTTAACGGTGGTAGGTGCCACACTATTACTTATTTCGGTGCTGGGTGACTCCCGGCATTCCAGCATGTCAGGCCCTGTGCCACATCAGGATATAGGAGATAAGTCATGATCAGTATGGAGTTTTTACTGGCCACTGGTATTGGTGTGGTCACCGCCTCCGGTATTTACCTGCTATTGCGTGGCCGCACTTTTCCCGTGGTCTTGGGCTTGTCCCTGCTTGGCTACGCCGTCAATGTATTTATTTTTGCCATGGGTCGCCTGATGCAGGATGCCTCACCCATCCTGCAGGATACCAATAAAGTCACCGATCCCTTACCACAGGCACTGGTCCTTACTGCCATTGTGATTGGCTTTGCCACCACTGCCTTTGTAGTGCAGTTGGCCCTGCGCAGCCGTTATGAAAGTGGCAATGACCATGTGGATGCGCGTGAACCGGAGAAACTGCCGCATGAAATTCAGAACCAGTTTAAGGACCGCCTGTAATGCTTGAGTCATTTGTAGCATTCTGGCAGGTGCATCTGCCTATCCTGTCTATTCTGTTACCGGCAGCAACTGCCTTTGCCTTAATCCTGATTGGTCACCCCAGTGCAGACTCCAGCAAAAACAGCAAACGCCTGCACATCAGGCGCTGGGTCAGCATCATCAGTACCGTTGCAGGCTTACTGCTGGCCATTGACCTGGTGCTGCAAGCCAATAGCGGACAAATCAGTACCTATTACCTGGGAGAATGGGCTGCACCCTTTGGCATTTCGCTGACACTGGACCGGCTGTCCGCCATGATGGTGCTGCTCACCTATCTGCTGGCAGTACCCGTACTCGGTTACGCCTGCGGTGGCTGGGACCAGCGGGGCCGTTTCTTCCACGTCATGTTCCATTTTCAGTTAATGGGCCTGTGTGGTGCCTTCCTGACTGGTGACCTGTTTAACCTGTTCGTCTTTTTTGAGGTATTACTGCTGGCATCCTATGTCTTGCTGCTACATGGGCAAGGCAGCCAGCGCTTTAAAATTGGCGTGCATTATGTGGTAATCAACCTAGTAGCCTCAGCTCTGTTCCTGATCGGCCTGGCGCTGGTTTATGGCAATATCGGTAGTTTAAACATGGTGGATGTGGCCCGTCTGCTGCCTACCCTGGAACCGGATCAATATGCCATGGTACAAACCGGCAGCATGATATTGCTGATTGTGTTTGGCATTAAAGCAGCCATCCTGCCTTTATCATTCTGGTTGCCCAACACCTACGCTGCTGCTGCCCCGCCAGTAGCTGCCCTGTTTGCCATTATGACCAAGGTGGGCATTTACAGCATTTTACGGGTTAATGCCACCGTATTTGGCGTAGCGCCGGATCAGGCCGGATTTCATATGACCGACTGGCTGCTGCCCGTTGCCTTACTATCCAGTCTGGCGGGCGTACTCGGGGCCCTGACAGCCAGTAACCTGCGCCGTATGACCGGCTATATGATGCTGGCCTCCATCGGCACCATTCTGACCGGCATCGCCCTGTTTAGCGTGCAGGCATGGTCAGCGGTGCTGTTTTACCTGCCGCAAAGTACTTTGGTCATAGCGGCCTGTTACCTGCTGGCAGAATGGATACGATCACAACGGGAAACCATTGGTGATGCCTTAAATCCGGCCTGGCCAGTGTATCAACCAGTATTACTGGGGCTGATTAGCCTGTTACTGCTGATGATGCTAGCTGGCTTGCCACCTTTTGCCGGTTTTATTGGCAAAATTATGCTACTGCAAAGTGCGGCAGGCCTATCCAGTCAGTTTTTTGTCTTTAGCACTGTCATCCTGAGCAGTATTCTGGGAATGGTTGCACTTAGCCGTGCCGGCATCCTGCTGTTCTGGAATGTTGATACACCGGATGACCCAGACGAAATACAGCGTTTCAAACAGCTACAAGGGCGTTATCAATCGCCGCGCTACCTGCCTGCTGCCCTATTTACGCTAACAGCCTTATTAATTGCCATGCTGGTCGCTGCCGCCCCCATCAGGCAATACACCACCGCCACCGCCACCCAGTTAAAAGACAGCATGGCCTATCAAAGCGCCATTTTAAAGCATGATGAAAACCATAAAGTAGTTAGTGTGCGCCCGTTTGACCCGGCCTATCTGCCTTATGTAAACCAGACCTTTAACCGCAATATGGCGGATAATATGGCAGATGAGACTGACCTGATCAGCAATGAGGTGCAACTGGATGAGGACCAGCAAATCGACCATCCAGTTGCACAGTTTGACCGCAATAAAGTACTTCCCCCACCTGTGGAGGCCAAAATGGAACCCATGGAGAAAGGACATGACTAAGCAGCATACACGC
This sequence comes from Alkanindiges sp., assembly GCA_030152125.1. Lineage (GTDB taxonomy): Bacteria > Pseudomonadota > Gammaproteobacteria > Pseudomonadales > Moraxellaceae > JASLIR01. The sequence continues at coordinate 3,645 of JASLIR010000207.1, read as the reverse complement.
CACTGGCAAAGCATCTGGCTGCCACACCCCTTCCTGTCCGCCATACTGGTTATAAGCTGGCTGTTACTGGTACATAGTATTGCTTTTGGCCAGGTGCTGATTGCCATTGTTCTGGCGCTGTCCATTCCCAAAGCGGTACAGTTTTTTATCGCCCCGGCCCAGCCGGTGGACTGGCTGAGTGCGGTTAAACTGTTTTTTGTGGTGCTATGGGATATTGTGGTTGCTAATGTAGTCGTCGCCCGTTTGGTGCTGGGACCACTGGATAACCTGCATCCCAAATGGATTCGCGTGCCACTGGCCTGCGATCACCCGCATGTAAATACCCTGCTGGCACTGATTATCACCACCACGCCCGGCACAGTATCTGCCGGGCTGGATGATGAACGTGGCAGCATCCTGGTGCACTCATTAAATGCTGAAGATGAAGCGAGCGTGATCAACGAGATCAAAACCCGCTATGAACTGCCCTTGATGAAAGTGTACAAGCTTAATGTTGTGGAGGATGCCGCATGATATTTGATGTACTCACCACGGCCCTCAGCATCAGTATTTTTACCGTATCAGTATGCATTTTTCTGTGCATCTGGCGCCTGGTAATTGGACCAACTGTGATTGATCGCCTGCTGGCGGTGGATACCATTTTTATTTATGTCACGGCCCTAATTATTCTTTTGGGTCTATACTGGCGCAGCTTCCTGTTCTTTGAAGCGGCCCTGCTGATTGCCCTGCTTGGCTTTGTCTCAACCGCAGCCCTGGCACGCTATTTTAGTACTGGGCATGTCATTGATTAAGGAGGCGATATGACTATTCTAGTGGAGTGGATAGTGGCAATCCTGCTTATCATTGCCTCTGTTTTTATGTTAATTGGGGCTATCGGCTTAATTCGGTTGCCAGATTTATATATGCGCCTGCATGCCCCTACCAAAGCATCGACACTGGGGCTGGGCAGTATCCTGATCGCATCCATGCTGTTTTCAGCTATGTTGGGGCGTATTGGCTTTGCCGAGCTACTCATCACCCTGTTGTCTTTTTTAACAGCACCTGTATCGGCCAACCTGCTGGCACAGGCAGCATTACATCTTAATTTGCGTTCGCGCAGTGGCGAAGTACCGGAATCAATTGCCCGCCGTTTACCCTGGCAACGCCAGCGTGAAGAAGTGGATTAAGCGGCTTTCCAGCATAGGATAGCCATAAAAAAACGCATCATTTCTGATGCGTTTTTTACAGCATAAGCTACATAAAAATTGTCTAAACAATCATTAGGCAGTTTTGCGTGCTGGTAACTTCTCACGGATACGTGCAGATTTACCTGAACGATCACGCAAGTAGTACAGCTTGGCACGGCGTACATCACCACGACGTTTAACTTCAATCTTAGCAACAACTGGTGAGTGAGTCTGGAACACACGCTCAACACCAACACCGCTAGAAATCTTGCGTACGGTGAAAGCAGAGTTCAGGCCACGGTTTTTGATAGCGATAACAACGCCTTCAAACGCCTGCAGACGCTCACGGTCACCTTCCTTTACTTTTACCTGAACAACAACAGTGTCACCAGGTGCAAAAGCTGGAATATCGGTTTTCAATTGAGCATTTTCAACAGCTTGAACTAATAGATGCTTACCACTCATGGTAGATCTCCTAACATGCGGTTAATGCCCGAGAATAAGGCTGATTAACGCGCTGGGGACAGAGGCTAAGGCGCATATCTCCCGTTTGTATTTACCTGCAAACAATGCTTGCAAGCGCTTGCTTATTGATCGATCAAGCCTCGATCAGGGGCTTCAACACTGTGTAGCCATTTCTTCTGCTGTTTACTCAATGCAACGTGTGCAACCAGTTCAGGTCGCCGCTCTACGGTACGCTGGTAACGCTGTAAAAAACGCCACTTTTCAATTTCCAGATGGTGCCCGCTTTTTAAAACCGCTGGCACCGCCAAACCCTCAAATACATCCGGTTTGGTATAATGTGGACAGTCCAGTAAACCATCCACAAAAGAATCCTGTTCTGCCGATTGCTGGTCGGACATCACATCCGGCAAACGCCGTATCAGACTATCCAGCAATACCATGGCAGGCAATTCGCCACCACTCAGTACGTAGTCGCCAATCGACCATTCCTGATCCACATACTGCTGAATCAGCCGCTCATCTACACCTTCATAACGGCCGCATAATACAATCAGGCCGTCATAAGCCATCATGTTTTTCACTGCAGGCTCATTCAGTGTCTTGCCCTGTGGCGACATATATACCACTGGCACATGTTGACACTGGGCTTCTGCCGCCAGTTGCCTAGCATGCGTTATGGCTTTTGCCAGAGGCTCTGCCATCATCACCATGCCGGGGCCGCCACCAAAAGGGCGCTCATCGACACGGCGGTAATTGTCTTCACAAAAATCTCGCGGGTTAATACAAACCAGTTCTGCCTGTTTACGCTGTGTCGCCCGGCCACTAATGCCAAAGTCCGACAAGGCGCGAAACATTTCCGGGAAAAGTGTAATGACTGCAAACCACATCGCGGCATTACCTCTTAGTCAGGATTACTCACGGAAAACCTCCGTATCAGTAATCAGCACCCCAGTTCACCAGCATTTGCCTGGCTTGCAAATCAACCGACTGCACAATATCACGATGCCATGGGATCATACGCTCTTCACCATCAACACTATCTGGCGTGGCACGTACCACCATCACATCATTGGCGCCTGTTTCAAACAGCTCGGCAATTTTACCCAGATTTACCGGTTGACCAGCCTCATCTACCCCTAACACGGTTAGGCCGACAAGATCTGACCAGTAAAACTCATCCAGCCCTGCTTGCGGCAGCCTGGATTTTTCGATCCACAGGTTGGCACCCATTAATTGCTCTGCTGCAGTGCGGTCTTCCACACCCTTTAGCGCAACAACCAGTCCCTTACCCTGTGCACGCCAGCGCTTTACATCAAGCTGTTGCCAGCCAGCACTGGTTTCTACCCACCAAGGCAGGTAATTAAATACATTGGTGATGGGGTCAGTATTGGAATAAATCCATAACCAGCCCTGTAAACCATAAGCTGCGCGCAATTGACCAATATGCAAGCGGTCAGCAGGAGGTTGCAACTTATTATTCATCTGTTGACATCACACAATGTAAAAGAGCCCGAGGAAAACCCCTTAGGCTCTTATTAAAATTAAGCAGCAGCTTTTGCTTTTGCGTTTTGGGCAGCAATCGCAGCTACACGCTCAGAAGGTTGCGCACCTTGAGCTACCCAGTGACTATAACGCTCAGCATCCAGACGAATTTTCTCAGCCTGACCTTGAGCAGTCGGGTTGAAAAAACCAATACGCTCGATGAAACGACCATCACGCGCATTGCGGCTGTCAGTTACAACGATTTGATAAAAAGGACGCTTTTTCGCACCACCGCGCGCTAAACGAATAACTACCATGCTACACCTTTATGATTTTTACGGATCTATCGTTGTATCCGACCACCGGATACAAAAAAGTCGACCCCTTTAAAGAGGCCGACATATTAAACTAATTAGGTTTAAATAGAAAGTTTTTTGATCAAAAAATTAACGGCCATCCCAATTACTGACAGCTGTAGGTACACATGCGGCTGTACTTGCTTTCACCCAGCAACGCTGACCATCACTGTTCA
>JASLIR010000184.1 GCA_030152125.1 Alkanindiges sp. | reverse complement strand
GCATTGCCAGCTGGGAGGCTGCACTGGCAGGGCAGGGCGAGCTGATTCATGCCCTGCGCGAACAGGTGGTACAGCAATGGCAGCCTCTATTTATGCATTACTGCCGGCTTTTATTGCCCGACTTGTCTATTCATATGGTATACAGTGCCGGCTTTGATATCCAGGCCGGGCTACAGCACAGCTTGCAGCAGCACCGGCAAAAGGATGCGGAGCGCGGTAGTACACAACATGGCCCACATCGCGCTGATTTGCGTTTAAAGACCCCTTATGGTGAAGTGGATGAGGTACTGTCCCGCGGGCAGAAAAAGCTGCTGGTGCTCGCGCTAAAGCTGTCCCAGATACACATGCTACATGATCAGGGCTATGAAACTGTGGTACTATTAGATGATATGACGGCTGAGCTGGATGAAGCCGCACAGCAGCGATTACTGTCCACATTGATTGGCTTGGGTAGTCAGGTTTTTATGACTACACTGGATTATGTTGCTGTGCAAAAAACACTGGATGCGTTGTCTGTTACACAGTTTGCCCTGTTTGAAATCAGGCAGGGACAGGTTCAGCCTGTGGCGGCCTGAAGTGACTGGCCGCAGTGTGTATGTGGCCGCATTGCCACAGACCAGATAGACTGAAGCAGCGGACAAGCCCCGACTAAGCCGAAATGAATTTGGCGTTCCTTTTTTATTGATACGTATGCTGCATACGAATCCGGTTAGAGAAACATGATGAGTTCTGAGACACAAATTTCGTCTGATCAACAAGATATTGAAGCGCCTAAAGCGTACGATTCTTCCAGTATTAAAGTATTGCGTGGCCTGGATGCGGTACGTAAACGCCCCGGCATGTATATCGGTGATACGGATGATGGCACCGGCCTGCACCATATGGTGTTTGAGGTGGTGGATAACGCCATTGATGAAGCGCTGGCGGGTCATTGTGATGAAATTCGTGTGATCATCCATGCTGACGAGTCGGTGAGCGTGAGTGATAATGGCCGTGGCATTCCTGTTGATATTCACCCGGAAGAAGGCGTGTCTGCGGCAGAAGTGATCATGACCATCCTGCATGCCGGCGGCAAGTTTGACGATAACAGCTACAAGGTATCCGGTGGTTTGCACGGGGTAGGTGTGTCGGTGGTGAATGCACTGTCCAGCAAGCTGCAGCTGAATATCCGCCGTAACGGTTTCCTGTATGAACAAACCTATACTCATGGTGTGCCGGATTATCCGTTGCGTGAGGTTGCAGAAACCCAGGGCAAGGGCACCACGGTACAGTTCTGGCCAAGCACGGAAACTTTCAGCCAAACTATTTTTTCGGTTGATATTCTGGCGCGCCGCTTAAGGGAGCTGTCTTTCCTGAATGCCGGTGTGCGTATTGTGCTGAAAGATGAGCGCAGTAGTGTAGAGCATGTTTTTGACTACGAAGGTGGTCTGGCTGAGTTTGTGAAGTACATTAACGAAGCCAAGCATCCTTTAAATGACATTTTCCATTTTACCGTACAGGCTGAAAACGGTATTGGCGTGGAAGTGGCGTTGCAGTGGAATGATGGTTATCAGGAAAACGTGTACTGCTTTACCAATAATATTCCGCAAAAAGATGGCGGTACGCATCTGGCCGGTTTCCGTTCTGCCTTAACCCGTGGGCTGAATAACTACATGGAAGCCGAAAACCTGATGAAAAAGGAAAAGGTAGCCATAACCGGTGATGATGCGCGTGAAGGCCTGACCGCGATTATTTCGGTAAAAGTACCTGATCCGAAATTCTCCAGCCAGACCAAGGAAAAGCTGGTTTCCAGTGAAGTAAAACCGGCGGTTGAGTCGGCCATGCACCAGGAGTTTTCCGCTTACCTGCTGGAAAAACCGCAAGTGGCCAAAACCATTGCCGGCAAGATTATTGATGCCGCGCGTGCGCGTGACGCTGCCCGTAAGGCGCGTGAAATGACCCGCCGCAAGAGTGTGCTGGATATTGCCGGGTTGCCGGGCAAGCTGGCGGATTGCCAGGAAAAGGATCCGGCACTGTCGGAAATTTATATTGTCGAGGGTGACTCTGCGGGTGGTAGTGCCAAGCAGGGGCGTAACCGTAAGATGCAGGCCATTCTGCCGTTAAAAGGTAAAATCCTGAACGTGGAGCGTGCGCGTTTTGACCGCATGATTTCCAGTGCCGAAGTAGGCACCCTGATTACCGCGCTGGGCTGTGGTATTGGCCGTGAAGAATATAACCCGGAAAAACTGCGTTATCACAAAATCATTATCATGACCGATGCGGACGTGGATGGTTCGCACATCCGTACCCTGTTGCTGACATTCTTCTTCCGGCAAATGCCGGAGTTCTTTGAGCGTGGTTATATCTACATTGCACAGCCGCCGCTATACAAGATTAAGAAGGGCAAGCAGGAACAGTACCTGAAAGATAATGATGCGCTGGAAAAATACCTGATTTCCAGTGCCATTGATGAGCTGGGCCTGCATGTGAATGCCGATGCGCCAGCGATTCGTGGCCAGGCACTGGAGTCGCTGATTAATGACTATCAGTTGACCCAGAAAACCATTAACCGTCTGGCACAGCGTTACCCAAGCAGTTTATTGCAGGCCTTGCTGGCGCAGCCAGTGTTCCACGTGGAACAAACTGGCGACCGCAGTTATGTGGAACAATGGGCTGAACAGCTGAATCAGGCTATTGCAGCCATTCAGCCTAGCCTGACCCCGAAGATTGACATTGAAACCCTGGGTGGGTTGGTAGATGCTGAAACGGGTGAAGTGAGCAAACAGACCTTCTGGCCACGCCTGACCATTTATGTACATAACCTGCCACAGCATTATCTGCTGGAAAGTTCGCTGTTCCTGTCCAGTGAATATGCGCGTTTGCTGAAAAGCAGCGAAAGCTGGTTTACCTTGCTGGAGCAGGGCGCCTTCCTGCAACGGGGTGACAAGCAGATTCCGATGGCAAGCTTCCATACTTTATGGAGCCAGATTATGCAGGATTCACGTCGCGGTTTAACCATCCAGCGCTATAAGGGACTGGGTGAGATGAATGCGGATCAGTTGTGGGAAACCACCATGGACCCGGAAAACCGCCGCATGCTGCAGGTGACCATTGATGACGCCATTCAGGCCGATCACATGTTCTCCTGCCTGATGGGGGATGATGTGGAGCCACGCCGTGCCTTTATTGAAGAGAACGCGCTGACGGTAACCAACCTGGATATTTAATTCTGGGTCTATACCTTTATTACCTTTCCATAAGTAGTCTTTTTATTCCAAGAACCTCACCCTAACCCTCTCCTGAAAGGAGAGGGGACTCCTTCTCCCTCTGGGAGAAGGCTGG
>JASLIR010000159.1 GCA_030152125.1 Alkanindiges sp. | reverse complement strand
GGGATTTGCACGACAATATTGGTGCGCAATTGCTGACAGCCTTGCAAAGTAAGCGGCAGGAATACAAGGATTATATGATTACCGAAACCCTGACCGATTTACGCCATATCATCAATAATGCCATGCGTGGCGGGCAGCCGCTGGAGGAGCTTGCCATTGAATTGCGCCGCGAAACAGCCGAGCGTTGTGAGGCCGCAGGCCTGCAGTTAAGCTGGTCGTTTAAGGGGGATAATGCCGCAAGTGTTGCCGCCCCGCAACTGCATGCCATACGTTCCCTTATTCGGGAGGCGGTGAGTAACAGCATCCGGCATGCCGCAGCTACGGAACTCAGCATAAGTATGCAAGCCGGACAGCAGGAGATACAGATTCAGATTGGGGATAATGGCGTTGGTCTTAACCGGCAACAGCATAGTACGGGTTATGGTTTACACAGCATGCAGGAGCGGGTGAGTACGTTTAAGGGCTGCCTGAAAATCCAGTCAAATGATCCCGGATTAAGCCTGTTTATTCAAATGCCTTATCAGACTGCTCTAGCCGAGTAGCATCTGCGGCTGTGCGTGCTGCCGCAGGTATTAAAAATCTTTTGTATTTAAAAAAATTAGATTGAAAACCTGTAGATTGAGAGCTTGAAGCTTGAAGATAGCTATTTGGGTGGTTGCTTGCCGGTTGTATTGGCTGGCTGAATATCATCCAGCTTTTCTAGATGCAAGCGTAAAATACGGCGTAATTCCAGCACGGCTTCCGGTGTTTCCTGAATGGAGTGGCCGCCACTAATTATTTTTTCCGACAGTGCACCATCCAGGTGAGAGCTGTTATACGGCACAATGCCATCACTCATGTCTTGCTTGGGAACATCCCCATTCAGGTTGCCCATAATGGAGTGATAAGGCAGCTTGGCAATAATGCTGGCATTACCAGTCATGTGCATGAATTCTGACTTTTTGCTTAAGTCGCTGGGACCGTTTTGCACATTGGCCAGGGTTATTTTATGAATGCTTTCAATCAGTTTTTCATCCAGGTTGGCATCCTTAATGCCATTGATCACTGATTCCGCAAAGGATTGTGGCAGGCGGATCACCTTGCGGATAGCCCGGGTAAACCAGCGGTCCGCATATTCGGTGCCGCGCAGCGGACCAGAAATAAGCACCATACGTCCTACTTCCGGTAACGCCTGCATTTTAAAACGGTCCTGTACAATGGGGAGTTTTAACAGTTTTTCACGGTCTTTACGGTCAAAATCCACCAAGGCATTTTTAATAAAGTTATCGTTACTCATCAACAGGCGCGAGATAACAGCCCCCATACTATGCCCAATCAGCACGCTGTGCTGGCTGGCCAGATTCTTGTGTTGCGGGTCTACCTTGTTAAAGGCATTTTCAATCAGCGCATGAATCTGGTAGCGGCTTTCCAGAATGGGCATATTGGTAGAGTAAAATACCTGCCATACCTGATAGTGCTCGCGCAGTACCGGATCACCCAGCACATCGTGGGTCAGGCTGATCCAGGCTTCCGGGCTACTGGCTAGGCCATGCACCATAATAATCACCCGTTTGTTGGGGTTATAGGGCTCCAGCATATACAGGTGCGGGGCAACCAGGCGGTTTTCACGGGCAATCAGGCCCAGATAAGCCGCAGCAGCCAGGTCTGTTCTGGCCAGCCATAAGCCATAGGGTGCCGAGAAATTGGCCGAAAGCGGGTATTTGGTCTGGTTAATAATAGTGCTATCAAAGTCATAAGGGTTATAGGCGTGAAAGTCGATATCCTTACTGTTTAATATTTCCTCAATACTATTGCCGCGTGGAATGGCAGTGAGCGTGACGGGTAAATAGCGTGCCGGGTGAATATTGCTACCCGCTGGTACTTCACCGTTATTGCTGGCCGCATTTTTATCCGAAAGGCGGTAGCTTTCGGTTTCCTTGGCCTGATTTTCAATGCTTTCGGGTAAAATGGCCACAAAATCGGCCCCAAAACCATCACGGCGGTTAATGGAACGCAAACCACGAAAATTTAGCTCCGAGGCGGCAATAATTTCAGTGGATTCCGGCACCGCATCGGCATTCAGGCCTTTTAGCTCGTTATTCTGGCGGATAAAATATTTGACGTGAAAGTTTCCGTGTTCCAAATCCGGTGTCACATCATAAATATAGCCGTTACGGCTGATTTCACTTTCTATCTGCGCCAGCGTAATGACTGCGGTATTATAAAAGTCGCGTACCTGCACCTGCCGGTTATCAAACAGGCGGGTCTTTGGGTCTCGGGAGCTGTAAAACAGGTAGGCGTAGGCATAGCGTACAGTGTCGCTAAGTAGTTTTTCCTGCTGCGCCAGACAATGAAAGTAGGGTTTCATGTCGATGACAGGGGTATTGTATACCGGGCGCACAATTTTATTGCCCAAACCATCCAGCTGGCTGCGGTGTGCTTCCGGTGTTAAGGGTGAATGGCAGGTTTGATCCTGTTTCAATTGATCCAGCTTTGCGACCAATAACTCACTGCCAGCGGACAGGTATTGTTCGTCACTGACCTGACTGACCTGTTTTAATTGTTGCAGGCAGGCATAGGGTTCATTCAGGCATAGTTCCGGGTCACGGCCTGTCATGGAAAGGACGCTAAGGGTTGCTTCACTTAAACGGGGGCGGGTTAAAATGCTATCGCGTTCTTCGGTCAGGGACACAGCAATGGTTTGTTGTTTAACTTTTACCACCTGACAACCCGATAGTATGCCCAAGCTGGCACCACCGATACAAAGCGCATAAAGCCATGGCTTATGGCCAGTTTTTTTAGGGCTGTTCGCTGATTTTAAAAAAATGTGTGCGCGCATGTATGATGAAGTGATGAAAACCATGAATGATGCTTATCATAACGGAAAATCAAATCGCTGAAAGGTGTTTATATTTTAATTGGGTGAGCACACTACTTATCTGTGTTATGTGTGCATCAGCAGCTTAGGGAGCAAAGTAAATTAACGTTGCTCCAAAGCAGGAGAAATAAACATAAGATACAGTAACAAAGCTGGACTGGGTATATAAATAAAAATATTATTTGGTTAAAATCAATCGGTTGTTACGGGTTAAGCGTAAACGGTATTCTTCGCCTTCGTGTAGGATGCGGATTTCACGGCCTAATGCAAACAAGTGGCTGGAGTGCAGGGTAGGCAGGGTTTGGCTGTGATTGTTCAGTAGTGGAAATGGTGCGTTCATGGCGTAAATTCCTGTGCTGGGCTTGAGGTATTGAAGCTGATTTAATGATAATCATTATCAAATAGAAATGTCAATCATTGTTGATGACTATTCGTCAATTAAAGGTTGGTTTTATGCAACAATTTATCGGAATATCGGTTTAGGCAAAAACAGGTGAGGGTTTAATGGCTGGGCAAGGCAAAGCAAAGATTGTTCATGTTGCTGTTGGGGTAATTATGCGCGGGCATCAGGTGTTAATTTCCTGGCGTCATGCCGGGCAGCATCAGGGCAACCGCTACGAGTTTCCCGGCGGAAAAATTGACCAGGATGAAACCCCTGAGGAGGGTTTAATCCGTGAGTTACAGGAAGAACTGGGGATAGAAGTAAAACAGGCGGTTCGTGCCCGGCAGCTTGAGTTTGCCTACCCGGAAAAAACGGTGTGCCTGCATATTTTTAAAGTAACCGACTTTACGGGGGAGCCTGTAGGTCAGGAAGGGCAGCCAGTGCTGTGGGTTGATGCGCCGGAGCTGCACCAGTACCAGTTTCCGGATGCCAATGCGCCTATTTTGAAGATGGTGCAACTACCGGCGCATTATGTTATTTGCCGCGAGCAATTGCCCGGGGAAAGTGCGGCAGACTGGCTTGTATTTCATGTGCAATCCGTTCCTCAAAATGCATGCTTATATGTACGCCAGCCACAGTTAGCTGCGGTGCAGTATATGCGTGCACTGCAGCAATTAGCTGCACAACGCCCGGATTTAAAGCTGGTGGCGATGAGCAAACACTATACGGCGCTACAAGAGGAGTTGGCTGCTGTGTATGGCGTACATTTATCACAGCACGATTTAATGCAGGCAAAGGACTTACAGGATTATCCGGCAGCGCTTTTTAAGTTTGCGGCCTGTCACGATTCCGTATCGGTACAACAGGCTAACCAGTTAAAACTGGATGCCATTGTGTTGAGCCCACTGCATCAGACAGCCACCCATCAGCAGGTTGCAGCTTTAGGCTGGGACCGCTGGCAGGCGTTGGCCCTGCAAAGCCAGTTACCGGTATATGCGCTGGGTGGGGTACAGCCTGAGGAACTGGCTAAAGTACAGCAGCATGGCGGCTTTGGAGTGGCTGGCATTCGTGGTTTTATACAAAATGCCAGATAGGTCACCCAATTAAAACTGTGAGGAAAGCTGTTGCATTTGTTGCTGTGCCTGGCTAGCCAGTGCCGGATTGTTTTGCAGTTGCGCTGCGGCCAGAATCAGTTGCCAGAAGGCATGCTGCTGGCGCGGGTTTCTGGTCAGCATCAGGCCTTTGCGCGCCATGGCTTCGGCATTACTGCCCTGTTTTTTACCCAGTGCAACCTGGCTTAAATAGGCATACACCGCGGTTGACTGCGGTGCCATGCGTTGGGCCTGAATCAGGGTTTGTTCGGCCGCATCAAACTGTGCCGACTGTATTTGCTGCTGGGCGCGGGTGATTAATACCCGAAACGCCGGGATATTACTGCCATCCCTTAGTATCACATTAGGTTGAGCTACTTTGGGTGGGCTAATGCCACTGGAGGAGGGCAGGTTACTGCTTTGCAATGGTGGCTGTGCAGCATCGTTCAAGGGGGTACGTTTGGCGCCATTTTCGTGAATGGCTGCCGGGGCAGTACGGGTATTTCCTGCCTTGCTGGCGGGTGCTACCGGTGTGGTTTTTGCAGGTTGAAGCACTGGCGTGCTCTGGCAGGCACCCAGTAACAATGCGGCTGCCGCCAGGCCAAGCACTGGCGGTACTTTTTGATAGGCTGCAGGCGCAGTTTTTATAGTCATTGATTGCTTCTCTTTGCTGCTTTATACGCTATCAGGGGTTACTGGACCAGAAACGGCGAACCAGTGGTTTGTCTTCATTTTCCTGTTCGGGCGCGACGTCATCCGGTAAAGGCATTTCAATGGCGGCATTGCCACGGCCGCCAGCTTCCGGCAGGCGACGGGCATAAGGCTGATACACCGGGTTGCCACTCGCGTCTACCTCGGCATCTGCATAGGGTGCAGTTTGCGAGTTATACATTTGTGACATGCCACATTCGGTAGCCTGGTTTGGTATGGTGTTTACCAGTAAGGGAATATAAACCGCACCGGCACAGCCCTGAGCAGATAAATTACCACTGGCGTTATCTATCCATTGCCATTGCACATTGCTGGGTTGCACCATATCCACCGGGGATAAATTCAGCTGCTTCATGATGTTTGTCCATACCGGCAGGGCGCCGGTAGAGCCGGACAGACCAATGGGACGGTTATCATCATGCCCCAGCCACACCACGGTCACATAATTACCACTGTATCCGGCAAACCAGGAGTCACGCGCATCATTGGTGGTGCCGGATTTTCCAGCCAGGTTCAAATCTGCCGACAGGCTGCGGTAAGCACTATTACCCGTACCACTGCGCATCACTTGCTGCATGGTGTAATTCAGCAGGTAAACCGCACCAGGGTCAATGCTTTGGCGCACATTCAGGCCATAACGCTGTAAGGGTTTGTCATGTGCATCCACCACACTGCGGATAGAGCGTGGTGCATAGCGGAAGCCATTGGCGGCAATTACCTGATACATGCCCAGTACCTGCATAGGGGTCAGGTTTACTGCGCCTAATAAAATGGACGGATAAGGCTTGATGTCGTCATCAATACCTAAACCATGCAGGGTGTTAATAAAGGTAGGAATACCCATTTCCCAGCCCAGTCGCACGGTAGCCTGATTATAGGAGTGCGCAAGGGCGTCATATAAAGGAATTACCCCGTGGTCGCGGCCATCATAATTTTTAGGCTGCCAGTCTTTCATGCCCATACCGGTAATGCTGACTGGCGCATCGCTAATCGGGCTGATTACATTGTAGCGCTGCGATTGCAAGGCATTTAAATACACCACCGGTTTAAGAATCGAACCTACCTGACGTTTGGCATCCACCGCACGGTTAAAACCGGTAAAGTTGGAACCGGCTCCGCCAACCACGGCAAGTAATTCACCATTTTCCGGATTGGCAATGGTGGCAGCGCCTTGCAGGCCTTTTAACAGTTTTGGATTGCGTGCAACCAGCTGGTCTACCGTATTATTAAAGGCATTGCTGGCGGCAGTTTGTACAATCGGGTCAAGCGTGGTGAAAATACGCAGGCCTTCACCGGTTAAATCTGCTTCCTGATATTCTTCTTTTAACTGGCGGCGTACTACATCCAGAAAGTCCGGGAACAGGCTGCTGCCTGCGCTTGGCTTATCAATGA
>JASLIR010000115.1 GCA_030152125.1 Alkanindiges sp. | reverse complement strand
CAACCACTTACATTCTTTGCTAAATCAAACTGTTGGATGGCTATTCATGACACACTCCACGCCAAGCGCCCAGGATGTACTGGACTTCTGGTTCAAGGAAAGTACCCCGCAGCAATGGTTCAGCAAGAGCGACCTGTTTGACCAGCGCATCCACACACACTTCTTTGAACTGCACCAGCAGGCCAGTGCCGGTGAGCTGTTTGGCTGGCGTAGCACTGCACAAGGCCGTCTTGCCGAAATCATCGTGCTGGACCAGTTCTCGCGCAACCTGTACCGCGATAACGCACATGCCTTTGCCCAGGATGCCATCGCACTGGTACTGGCGCAGGAGGCGGTTGCACTGGGGGTGGATACCCAGCTCAGCCAGACCGAACGTGCCTTCCTATATATGCCGTACATGCACAGCGAATCCAGACTGATTCATGAACAGGCCTTAATTCTGTTCACCCAGCTGGGTAACGAAAATAACCTGCGCTTTGAAAAACTGCATAAACAGATTATTGACCAGTTTGGCCGCTACCCGCACCGCAATGCCGTACTGGGCCGTACCTCCAGCATCGAAGAACTGGCCTTTTTGCAACAACCCAACAGTTCGTTCTAATACCGCTGTAAACACATGCAACATCCTGATTTGTTCAGGATGTTCTATTTTTCCTGAATATTGGCGCCACATTTACAGCACGCAACAATTCGCATTCATTTCTCATCAACAGCAGCGGGATATGGCATGCCACACTCACGCTTAAAACAGCACTCTCTTTCGGGTACGATCATGAACGTCGCCTTTTCCCGCATCCTCAGCGTTAGCCTGCTTAGCCTGATCCTGTCTGCCTGCGCGTTTGCCCCACCCAAGCCCAAAAGCTTTAACCAGTTGGGTAAGTTTGAACAATACCAGCTGAATCAGGGCACCTTCAGGGTCAGCTTTAGCGGCGACCCGGACCTGCCACAAGCCAGGGCAGAAGAAATTATTCTGCTCAAAGCTGCCAAGGCCACCGTGGAAGCCGGCTATCGCTACTTTCACGTGGTGGAGCAAAGCCGCCCGACTCAACCCCGCCGTACCGTGGTGTACCCGGACTATCCACCCGGCTTTTATCACGGCTATGGTTTTCGCCGCTGGGGTTATGGCTACCCCTGGGGAGATCCATTCTATGGTGCTACCGTGTATAACCTTGACCCGGTGGAAATCAGTTACACCATCGCCTGTAGCAACACCCCTTCCGAACAGCGCGACGAATTTGATGCCAAGCTGATTCTGCAATCACTCGGCCCTAAATATCACCTTAACCCGGATGGTTCTGCACAGCCGATTGAACCAGCAGTACCATTACAAGCACCAGCCAAAGCTGCAACGCCTTAAGTTATTAAACAGCGCCCTCCCTGTCATCAAACAGGGAGCGTTATCCCGTGCTGCTATCAGCTGCAGTTTTATCAGTTGCAGTTTTACCCTGACAACAGCTTGGCCATACTTCCATCGCGGTTTTGCCAATTTCCAGCAAGTCCTCGGTACTGGCACCATCACGCGCCTGTATGGTCATGCCATTCACAATGGTGCTGTAGAAATTGGCCAGTTTGCCGGTATCCGTATTCGCTGCCACATCGCCTTCATCAATACCCCGCTGCAAGCGGGCCTGAATCACGGCTTTTACATCACTTCGGCGCTGTGCCAGCTCTTCCTGTACACAGGCTGATTCCTGCGAGCAGTTGGTGGCAGCCGTAACAATCATGCAGCCATGCGGCAAGGCGGGCTGGGTTAATCGAAAAGCACTTTCATATAAATACAGCTCCAGTGCAATTTTGGCACTGGGTGCGCTGGCCAGAATCTCTTTAACCCGGCAGCCCTTGCTATCAACATAGCGCTGGATGGTTTCCATAAATAAATGGCGTTTATCACCAAACGCGGCATATAAACTAGGCGCGGTAATGCCCATCACCTGGGTTAAGTCACTGATGGAGGTGGCTTCATAGCCATACTTCCAGAATAGCAGCATGGCTTTTTCCAGTGCTGCATCACGGTCAAAGGAGAGCGGGCGTCCTCGGCGACGTGTTTGCTGTTCCTGCATGATGATTATTCTTTACATAATTCTATAGTGATCGATAATAAAATACTTGACGCTGACATGCAAGTCACCTATCTTAAATACGTAGCGATCGCTACGAAATAAACCAGAACGCTCAAACCGTCATATACAATTACTGGATTACCCATGAATACGCCAAATACCCCTGATCTCTGTGATCAGGCTGATGTCATGAGTGCTGAGCAGCCGAAACAGCAGGCTAACTCGGTACTGCAAGCCTGGCTTGCCATTTTATCCGTGTCCATTGGTGCCTTTGCCCTGGTCACCAGCGAGTTTTTACCGGTTGGGGTGCTTAACGAAGTATCCGCCGACCTTGGCATTAGCGCCGGGCATGCCGGCCTGATGATCACCCTGCCCGGCATTATTGCTGCCTTTGCCGCACCGCTTATTCCGGTGGGCATTGGTACTATGGATCGCCGTAAATTGCTGGTGTTCCTCACCTTTATGATGATTATTGCCAACAGTATTGTGGCCTTTGCCGACAGCTTTAGCATGGTGCTGTTCGGTCGTTTACTATTGGGTATTGGCATTGGCGGCTTCTGGGCCACCGCAATTGCCCTTAGTGCTCGCCTTGCCCCACCGGGGGTAGATGTTGCCAAATCCACCTCCATCATTATGGCTGGAGTAACCCTAGCCACCGTACTGGGTGTGCCACTAGGTACCTGGCTAAGCGACCACTTTGGCTGGCGCACTACCTTTGCCATTACCGCCATTCTGGGCGTGGTTGTACTCATCATCCAGATGACCATGCTGCCTTCGCTTAAGCCGCAGCAAACCATCAAGCTAAAAGACCTGCCGGCTTTATTTTTAAACCCCAAGGCGCGCATTGGTTTAATTGCCGTGCTGTTTGTTGGTCTGGCGCATTTTGCCGCGTTTACCTACGTGGCGCCGTTCTTTAAAAACCTGTCCGGCTTTAACGCCAGCATGATCAGCTCCTTACTGTTGCTATACGGCGCTGCTGGTGTAGTGGGTAACCTGTTTGCCGGTTTTGCAGCAGGCAAAAATGTACGCCTTACCTTCCTGTTTATTGCCGCCCTGATTGCTACCGCCGTGGTGCTGTTCCCCTTGCTGGCCACCCACTTATGGGGTGCTGTAGTGCTGATTGCACTGTGGGGCTTTGCATTTGGTGCTTTCCCGGCCTGTGCCAATATCTGGATGTTCATTACTGCCCCGGAAGCGGTGGAACGTGGTATGCCACTGTTTGTCGGCATGTTCCAGGTGATGATTGCCAGCGGTTCTTTCTTTGGCGGGCAAATTGTCGACAGCTTTGGTATTCCCAGCATTTTATGGATTGCCACCGTGCTGGCCATGCTGGGTGGTGCAGTAATTCTGGTTCTCGGTCGTGGAGTGGGCAAAGCCACTACGCCATTACCCAGTGGCGGCGCGCATTAAGCACAGCCACTGTTAAAGGACATTCTCTGCTACACACATTCTGTTAGATACGTCCAGTTACACACGTCATAAGCCACGGATGGCTTAGCTTTCCTTACAGGCCTTACTATCATCAGTATACGCACAGTCCGGCTGTGTCTGTTTAGCTTTGGGCTTAAGCTGTGCCAAAACAACCCCGCCCAACGTTAACAAGCCACCAAAGGTATGGTAAGCATACCAGTGCTCACCCAGAAAGCTCACGGCAATCAACGCGGTAAAAATTGGCAGTACATTCATAAAAATACTGGTGCGGTTGGGGCCAATCAGCGCAATCGACTTTAACCACAGCAGTGGCGCCAGCAGGGACGGAAAAATTGCCGCATACATGACAATGGCAGCATTATCCGCCGTAATCGGCTGAAACCCTTCGTGCAATACCAGTGGCAACTGGAACAGCGCACCAAAGAAAATCTGGATATAAATACTGCTAAACAGGCTTAAGGGAATTTGCCATAAGCGCGCCAGCACACCATAACAGGCATAACAGAACACACCTATCACCATTAAACCATCACCAAAATGGATGTCACCCGCCAGCAGATTAGCCGGATTTCCCTTACCAATCAGAATACTGAGGCCAGTC
This sequence comes from Alkanindiges sp., assembly GCA_030152125.1. Taxonomy (GTDB): domain Bacteria; phylum Pseudomonadota; class Gammaproteobacteria; order Pseudomonadales; family Moraxellaceae; genus JASLIR01. The sequence continues at coordinate 2,568 of JASLIR010000115.1, read as the reverse complement.
AGTGAAATCACCCCGCCCGCCAGTGCAAACAGGGTCGGCTTTTCCTTCAGGGCAACACTGGCTACAGCTACCGTCATCAATGGAATTAGCGCATTAATAATCCCCATGTTAGTAGCGGTGGTGGTATGCGCGGCCACATAGGCAAGGCCCTGATACATCACCATACCAAATAGCCCCATCACCGCCAGTTTTGCAATATAGGGCTTAATCAGCGCCCGCTCACGCCATACCCTGGGCAATAAAAATGGAGTCAGGATTAAAAATGCAATCAGCCAGCGGTAAAAACTGATGTTGAAAGGCTGAATCACATCAATCGCCGCACGGGTGAGCACAATATTAATGGCCCAGATCAGCACCGTACCCAGCGGTAACAACATGATATAGGCTGGTACTTTATCTATAGATGTACTTGTTTGAGAACTCATGACTTGAAATGCTACTAAACAATCATGTATAAAGTTTAGGCGATGTCATAAAATACGAATATAGCTTAAACCAGACATTAATGATGAATTTCGGACACAGCCTATGAGCCTGCAAAACCGCCAACCACCCTTATTGGTAGACTGCTTTGCCAACCAGTACGCTGAAAACGTATCCATTGCCCCGCATTGTGTACCTTGGGGTGAGCTGAATTTTGCCCTGCATGGGGTCATTAGCCTGGAGGCGGAGAAGGTTCATTATATTTCGCCACCGCAATATGCCATCTGGCTGCCACCCAACACCACACACAGCGCCATTAGCCAGACTAATACCCTGTACATCACACTGGTGGTGGCGCAGGCCTTTTGCCAGCAATTACCCAAAACGGTGAAGCTGATTGAAATTAACCCCATCCTGCTCAGCATTGTGCAGGACTTTTTAAAACGCGGGATAAGTCAGCCCAGTACAGAGGCCGATCAGCGGCTGGCGCGGGTCATTATCGACCAAATCCAGCAGGCCACCTGTTATGACCGCTTTTTACCGTGGTCACAGCACCCAAAACTGGAACCCATCCTCAAGCAGATCCAGCAACAGCCCGCCAGCTTAATCACCATCCAGCAATGTGCCGACATGGTGGGTTTGTCGGAGCGCCACCTGTTACGCCTCAGCCAGCAGGAACTCAACATGAGCCTGAATGACTGGCGCAGCCGGGCCAAGCTATTGATTGCCATTGATATGCTGGGGCAGCAACACAGCATTAGCCAGATTGCCAGTTATTTGGGCTATCACTCGCCATCGGCCTTTATCAACATGTTCCAGCGTATGACCGGCAAGACCCCTACCCAGTTGCGTGCTGCACAATTAAGCAGTTAAATTCCTTTAACATTAAGTCGCTTAACTTAAGATTACAAAATTATATTTTACACAATTTAATTTTTAGCAATATTATAAAGCCAGTTGCTTAGCCACTTTTGTTGTTGTCATCATGAATAATCCTGTTTCAGCAGAAAATACCTTAACCAATAGCGAAGATATGCTGCTACTGGACCGCCAGGTCTGCTTTCCGCTGTATGCAGCATCCAACCTGCTAAACCGCCTGTACCGGCCTGTGCTGGCGCAGTTCAACCTGACCTACCCGCAATATCTGGTGATGCTGGTGCTATGGGAGCAATCCCCTGTCAGTGTGGGTGACTTAGGCGAAAAGCTGTTTCTGGATAGCGGCACCCTGACCCCACTGCTTAAACGCCTTGAAGTAAATGGCATGGTAAACAGGCAACGCGACCCGGCAGATGAACGCCGGGTACTGATTCGCCTGAGCGAACAGGGTCAGCAGTTAAAGCAGCAGGCGGCGGTTATTCCGCAAACACTGGGCAACAGCCTGAATCTTTCAGTTGCGCAGATTGAACAACTGCGCACTCAGGTACAACACATCGTTGGCGTCATGTCCCAGGCCTTACAGCAAGGCAAAGGCTAGTCCCATCCAGCAACGATTAACCCCTATTCACCCCGACAACCTTAACGCCCCCAACAATCCTAACCACCTAGACCACAAAGGAACCATCCATGTCACAGTCCATCTATGAAATTCCCGTTAAAGACATTAAACGTGAAGACACCACGCTTGCAGCGTATCAGGGCAAGGTATTGCTGATTGTTAATACCGCCTCCAAATGTGGCTTAACCCCGCAATATGAAGGGCTGGAAAAGCTGTATCAGGCTAAAAAAGATCAGGGACTGGAAATTCTGGGTTTTCCGGCCAACAACTTTAATGGTCAGGAACCCGGTAATGAAGAAGAAATCAGCAGCTTCTGCTCGCTAAATTATGATGTGCATTTCCCGCTGTTTGCCAAAGTATCGGTATTAGGCGAAGACCAGCATCCGTTATACAGCAAGCTGACAACTGAGCAGCCAGAAACCACTGGTGATGGCCCAATGCGCGATAAACTAAAAGGCTTTGGTATCCAGCACACCGATGCACCGGATGTACTATGGAATTTTGAGAAGTTTCTGGTAGGCAAAAATGGTGATGTGGTAGCGCGTTTTGCCCCGGATATTGTGGCGGATGATGCCCGCATCGTGGACGCCATTAACGCTGAACTGGCCAAATAACGTAAAAAGCCCTTTCTGTGTAGAGAGAAAGGGCTT
>JASLIR010000109.1 GCA_030152125.1 Alkanindiges sp. | reverse complement strand
ACAGCCTGTAACTCCGGGTCAGCCATAGGCTGCATTGCAACAGCAGGTAATGCCATCAGCAGTCCAGCCAGTATCATTATTTTTTTCATGATCACCCCTATAGTCCTTTAGTGGTAATTTTCATATGTTGTACCAAAAAGCCGTCTATCACAGCCGAACCCAGGTTATTAGACGCCAGGGCCGAGCCCACTGCAACGGGTGCAGATGGAGCAGGATTGCTTAGCCATGCACCATTCGTTGCATTATAGTTAGCACCTGGTAAAGGTCCCCAAGCCGCCCCTGTTCCAGTACACGATGCCACCACCCCGGTACAGAAATTCGCAGCCGCCGTCCTACCCGGCACATAGTAGGCACTATTTGCAGCAGTTGGATTAGTACCCGGGAATCCCGAAATAGAGCTAGTATTAAACCAGCCGGCCAAATTAAATTCGTTACAGTTGTTCGGTGCTGTGGTACTACAGTTAGCCAAGCTACTATTTTGATAAGTGCCCGCTGCAGTTAAATAACGCCATTGTGTAGCGGTCATTTTTTCGCGATATCTAAACTGCAACTGGTAATAATTTGCCGCAAAGGTACCTGATGCTACATTCTGCAAGGCACCAAAAGAAACACCGATGGAATCTGCCCCAGTATATGCAGTCAAATAGTTGGTGGCTGGATCATAATTAACCGAACCAATCCCAATACTACTATGCGTTGCCGTAATAGCCTGGTAGCTACCACTAATGGCAGCTTTGGTACCAGCCGGATGAGCACCACAAAAATATACGTTACAGGTTGAGCCAAAATAACCACCATTTGTGGTATTGGCAGTAGGGTTATTTAACGATACAGGATTCGCATAGTTAGTATAAATTCGCTTATAAATTGCAGCTTTGTTAGGAATTGCCGCAATCTCAAGCACCAGGTTATTGGTACCCGTCTCTTTACCCACAATTAGAGGTTGATACAAAGTACCCAGTACCAGGTTGATGTTTGCACCGTAAGCAAACAATCCCTCTGTAGCATCAAAGGTAGGCGCTGTTACGCCTGTGCCAATGGCAGGGGTATCCAGAATTCCCTGACCAGTACCGGATTCGCGGGTACTAAAGCGCAGGGCCGACAAACCCGTTGGCACAGAAAAAGATGCGCCTGTATAGGTATCCGTCGTTCTTAACCCCTGAAGCTGGTAGCACTGTAGCGCATCAACACACGTCTGCCCCTGGTTGGCACCAGTACCAGCAGCCCCAGCAGCACCCGGCAACGACCCAGCACCAGTAGCAACTGTAGGACTATATAAACCTATAGTACTAGTAGTGCGCGTGCCGGCACTACCAGTTATGGTTGCTTTAAAATTGGACGCACTATTAATCACTGCACGGGTATCACCACTGTTAAAGCGCAGAACACCCGCCAAACCCAGACTGTTATTATAAGAAGTATCCTTGGCATTACCATTGGCACTCTGGACTACATCTGTGGACGCACCACCCAAAGTACGGAACAGCTGAATCTGGCTGCCATTTAAACTAAAACCATCCCAAACCGCCTGCAAACGGAAACGGTTAGCACGTCCAGCCCCACCCTTATCAAACTGCGTTCCTGTCGCAGTCATATTCTCAACAACTGTAGGGTCACGTACAAAAGCATCCGCCCAGAATGCCAGCTTTAAATTATAGGCATCCGCACCTAGCGCAGCGGTTGTAGGTATTGCAGAACCACCAGGAAGTGACATGGTCGAGTTATAAAAGTCGTTATAGCGCGGCGCTTCCAACGTTAAGTAAGATACAGTTTCACAATAGGCACTATTAGCCGCGCACACAGCATCTACAGGGTCACGTACAAAGTTTGGCACTGCTGCCTCACTTTTTACCTGAAACAGCCAGGGGTTAAGCTGTGTACCCCAGCTGGCAATGTTTGGATCTACACTATTAAAGCGGCTATTTAAGTCGTTATCGCCTTTTGATACCGCCAAACCATATAAAAACAAGTCACCCTTACCAGTACTGGTGCCATAAATTGGGTCAGAGGTAGCTGTTGTGGTAAGTGGACCTACCGGAATATAACGGATCATACCAGTATCTTTGGTACGGTCACTTAACAGGGTGGCTACGCTTTCATTTGGCCCGGCGCCACGAAAAACAAAAGAGGCATTGGTAGGCAAAAAGGCAATACCTTCAGCAGTAGCCTCCCCCAAATACTCATCATCAATTTCCTGTAGCGCATACACAGAAGACGCAGCCAAGCCCACAGAGCACAATAACAAAGCACTTGTTAAGGCCCGAAGCTTAAACCGGGAATTACGATGTAGAGAAGCCATATGCTTTAACCTTCCTTACTCTATACTCAAGGCGCTTGCTTGCACCTTGCTGCATTCATCCTGTTGCCTGACCGGGTATTGTTGTTATAAACCTCAGTCCTGCAAACCATCCGCTGCACTTACAGCAATACATTTTGTATTATGCGATTTATTTCATAAATTGCAAAAGCTGTTTTGTTGTCCAACACATCGCAGACACACTTAGCGATATTTTTTCACAATTTACTTATTATATATCATACATTTAATTTTATTAGCCATTTGTCGGCTATTTCAACCTTTCAGGATTGTCCGACAAACGGCAAACAAATTGCTTAAGTTTTAGGCAAAGTCACACCAGTCTGGCCCTGATACTTGCCACCACGGTCCTTATAACTGGTTTCACAAACTTCATCACTTTCAAAGAATAACATCTGCGCTACACCTTCACCTGCATAAATACGCGCGGGTAAATTGGTGGTATTGGAGAACTCCAACGTCACATGGCCTTCCCATTCCGGCTCCAGCGGCGTCACATTCACAATAATGCCACAGCGCGCATAGGTCGATTTACCCAAACACACCGTTAATACATTACGCGGTATACGGAAGTACTCGACTGTTCTGGCCAGCGCAAAGGAGTTTGGCGGAATAATGCATACATCGGATTCAATGTCGATAAAGCTTTTTTCATCAAAATTTTTCGGGTCAACAATCACCGAATGCACATTGGTGAATACTTTAAATTCACGTGCGCAGCGCACATCGTAACCGTAACTGGATACACCATAGGAAATCAGTTTCTGCCCATCCGCACCAAAACGCACCTGACCCGGCTCATAGGGTTCAATCATGCCGTGTTCCTGACTCATCTGGCGAATCCAGCGATCCGATTTAATGCTCATCGTGATTCCTAAACCAATCTGCAATAAAAATAATTAGCTGGAAATACTACAGCAAAAGCCTGACATCACAAAATGTTTATGTCTGGTCAGTTGTCAATGCCGCTACAAACCGCGCACATACCTGTTTACAGGTATCAGGATCATGTCCTTCCTTTAAATCAATCACCCTGCCGGCACAGCTTAAGCGGGCATAAAAATAGGGATCACCCTCGCTGTCAGTCCCGGTGACCACCGTGGGCAGGCTTATATCATCAATAGAGATATAACAGCGTACGCGCTTAAACGGATAACGCCACACCACTTGAATACCCTGACCAGCAAACACCTTTACCCAATAACAGGGCTGGCTACTGGCAAACACGGCAAGGCACAGGCCACCCATCCAGAAAAACCCCATAATCAGCAATACCAGCTCGGGGCTATAACCGTCTGGTGCGCCGTCCCGCACAAATACCCAGCTCATGGCCAGCAACATCAGCCACCAGACAAAGGCAAAGCACCATGTAAGCACTGCACCACGGTTACTAAAGGTCATCGCTTCCCTCACATGATTAGTCCCTGTTATCAGCTCAGTATAGCCAGTTCATTTGACAGGGATTTGGCAGCCTCTTTTATGGGTAGCTTTTTTATGGATAGCCACTTACAGGCAACTTCATCGCCATTTCACCCGCACTTCACTAAAAAACCTTGCTGGCGCTTTAAGCTCAATTACATCTTCATTTTCAAATAAGCTAGCATGGAACAATTTATGACAGGTCTTTTATATCTTGCAGTGGGTATATTTTTTCTTAAAATCCTGCCCCTTGCATTAATTTATAAAAGCTATAAAAGAATAGGCTTCCGGTTTTTAAAGTTCTCTTCACCTGCAGAGTTCTTATTGAATGCAATGCTGATTACACTGTTTGCCTATGTGTTCTATCCCACCTACTACTTTGAACATGCCACAGGTTCCATCAGCACAGAATATGAGCCACATATAAACATATTAAGGGCCCATTTTAGGGCGGTGGCCAACCTTGAAAATTTTGTGCTGGTCATGCTTGGCCTCATACTTTCCAGCATGGCCTTTTCCCTGTTTCGCCCTACAAAAAGCATTGCCGTATTGATTGTACAATTCTGCCTGCGTTTAAACCTGGTCAACATCATTGTCATGTTTACGATTAAACAATGGCTTATCCGCCTGTTGCCCGCCCAGGTGGTCGCACCTGAAATTGTACAAACAATTGGCAGCTTAGGCCTCTACGAACGCTCGCTGTACCATCCGCAGTTTAGTGCCGTCAGCAGCCTGATCATCAGCACACCCGTGCTGTATATCATGGTGATCAGCAGTGGCCTGTGCTACCTCATCCTTGAGGTTAGCCAGCTCAGGCGACATCCGAATGCCCTAAAAGACCTACTGGATTAAAAAATCCTTTTCTCATCCCGGTTACGCGCTGGCACTTTCGCCAGTTGCAGCAAAGTCTGCTCGGCAATATGCACATACGCTGGTGCTGCCGCATCCTGTGCCGCCACACTGGGCTTGCCGGAGTCCGCATTTAAACGGATGGAGGCATTTAATGGTAAACGGCCCAGTAACGGCACCTGATAGGCCTCACTTAACTTGTCACCGCCACCTGTGCCAAATATTTCGTCCACATGCCCGCAGTTACTGCATACATGGGTGGACATATTTTCCACCACGCCTAGCACCGGAATATTGACCTTGCGGAACAGCTCAATGCCCTTTTGTGCATCCAGCAGGGCAATATGCTGCGGTGTCGTCACAATCACGGCGCCGGAAACCGGAATGCGCTGTGCCAGTGTCAGCTGGATGTCGCCAGTGCCCGGTGGCATGTCAATCAGCAGGTAATCAAGGTCTGGCCACAGGGTCTGGTTAAACAGTTGCATCAATGCGCCAGTGGCCTTAGGGCCACGCCAGACGATTGGCGTGTTGTCATCACCAGTCAAATTGCCGATGGACAGCACCGCCATGCCAAAGGCTTCCAGTGGTACAAAATGTTCATTTTCAATCAAGGGGCTTTTACCGGCAGTACCCAGCATGGTCGGTACACTGGGGCCATAAATATCGGCATCCAACACACCTACCTTATGCCCCAGCTGTTGTAGGGCCAAAGCCAGATTCACCGTGGTCGTGGACTTGCCTACACCACCTTTGCCGGAAGCCACCACAATCACCTGTTTAATACGTGGATGCGCTTTTAGCTCGGTTTGTGTGGGTGGTGCAGGACGCTTGCTGGTCAGTGCTTCTTCACGCTTTACAGCATCCGATTTTTCAACTTCGGGCTTTTGCCCACCTGCTGCTGCATCTACTACTGGCGGCACGGCTGCTTTTGGCGCTGCCTTTTGCCCTGCATTTTGATGCGCTAGGCTATCACTGGCAGCCTTTTGTGCAATCAGGTGCAGGTTTAATTCTTTCACACCAATTTTATGCAGTGCTTCCGACAGTTCATCATGCAGTTGTTGTGGTTCGCCTTTATAGCCAACCGGCAG
>JASLIR010000085.1 GCA_030152125.1 Alkanindiges sp. | reverse complement strand
GTACGGTGCTCAACCTCTTCCGCACAATGCCAGGTAAACAGGTCGCTTACCACCGGGTCACAACCACGTGCCTCCCAGTCTGACCGGGTTAACACATACTGGCCCAGGGCACAGGTATAGTGTTCCGCTGCGGCTACCAGGCAAACCCGTGCCAGCAACCATTGCTTTTGCAGTGCCTTGGGCAAGGTATAACCCAGTGGTTTATCTGCCAGTAAATTATCAAAGATATTAATCACACGCTGGTAATGCTCGGCAATGTCAACACCATAGTTTTGAATGTATTGCTCAATCGACTCTTTATGCGCCTGTGAGTGAATCGCTTCCTGGCGGATAAACACCTTTACGTCTTCACGTAGCTTGTCGTCTGTAATCATTGGTAAGGCTTTATTAAACATGCGACAGAAAAAGTATTCACCACGCACCAGGGTAAAACTAAAATGATTGACCGCATGGCCCGCTAAAAGATCCTGGGGAATCCAGTGTAAAGCAGACTTTGTCCAGTCAAATTTTACCTGTCTTGGAACAAGTGGCCAATCTGCGGTGGACACCAGTGCGGGGATAGTTTTTGCGAGAGTGGTTTTCATGTTATCGCCTTTAACGCTGCTGCAAAAATAGGGTTTCAATGAATAGACGAGGCAATGCCAATAGCCTGCCTTGCACAGCCAGCACAACGCCAGGATTCCAGGCAGTAACGACTGACAGTGATTCCTGAGCATAATTCATCGTTGGCTAACATCTGCATCTAGTTCCCTTTACCATAAGTTCCAAAAAAGAACTTATGGTGTTTAAGCTAGCTGGACAAGCATAATTTGTCAATATTTTTTAGAAATGTATTCCAAAATTGTCCCGAAACGACATTTTTGCCTTATCGAAACACAATGATGTCGCTGAACTTTAGACGCTTGGCCAGCCCATTCAAGCCAGCCAACCGGGCAAAAAATGGAAAAAAGCCAGCCAACTAAGCCGGCTCAGTTAACGAGGTTTATGCCAGGCCAATTTTCACTTTGGTACGCGCCACCAATCCCCGTTCATCCGTATCATTAGGATGAAAATTAAAGCGGTAGTAATCGGCAAACCTTGGGGCAAAATATTTATAGGAGTCAGCAGCAAAAGAACCAAACTTGCGCCAGGACTTCAGGTTAAACAGCTGGCGGTCACGCTGCATGAGTACCAGATGGTAGGCCATGGATATAGCGGTAATCAGGGCCAGGCTAAAGCTAAACAGGGCTACCCGTGGAATATAGGCATCCAGCCCCTGCCCATACAAATGCTGGTACAGGTCAAACGCCACCGCCTTATGCTCGGTTTCTTCCACGCTATGCCATAGCCATAAATTGCGGATGGTGGTATCTGTCATCAGTTCATTTACGCTGTTCATCATATGCACAACCAGTACAGCGGTGTAATGTTCCAGGCCAACGGTTACCAGCAGGTTCCATTTTGCCGGAAAGATTTTTTCAATGCTTTTTAAAATGATGCCTGTGGCGTTTTCCAGTGATTCAGGGTTTAAGCCATACTGCTGGGCACTCTGGTGAAAGGCGTGATGCTCCTTTGAGTGCATGGCCTCCTGCCCGATAAAGGCACCGATGTCTTTATCCAGTTGCGGGTTATCCTTTACCAATGGGCGCAAGGCACGTACCGAACGCACAAAATAGGACTCACCTTCCGGAAACAGTGTTGATAATGCAGTAAAAAAGTGGGTAAAAGCTGGTTCGTTATTGCACCAGTAACGCGGCATATCCTGAAACTGGTAATCCATGCGGCGTACCGGAAAAGAAGCGGGTATTTTGGGAGCAATCGCGGACATATTAAGCCTCATCTTGTTTATTTAAGTTCTAAAAAAGAACTAATAATACTCAAGCTAGACGCAGGCTAATAACTTGTCAATATTTTTTGGGAATGCAGGTTAAAGTTGTCCCGAAACGACATTTTGCATGTTTATAAAGATAGAAAAATGGCTAAGTTTTGTACGCCACTCAAGCCCTCTCGGGTATCTTCAACCTCCTTGCCCACCTATAGGTTCTAAAATAGAACTAACAATAGGTGAATTATCTATGCTATGATAAGTTGTGCATTGTAGTTTAGGTAATTGATCTAAAATCAAGCTAAACCAGCATAGTTGATAGCAGCAGATGATGCAAATAGCGTGAGGAGCGAGAAAAGGCATGAAATGGCACGAACTAGGCGAAATGAACTGTCCTGTAGCCCGCAGTTTGTCTATTTTTGGTGACCGCTGGACCCTGCTGATTATCCGTAATGCCTTTATGCGCACCCGGCGCTTTGATGACTTTCAAAAACAGCTGGGCATTACCCGCCACCTGTTATCGGAACGCCTGAACCGCCTGGTAGAACACAAGATTTTTGAAAAAGTGCTGTATCAGGAAGCCCCGAAACGCTACGAATACAAGCTGACCGAACGCGGGCTGGCACTGTATCCCATTATCCTGACGCTCACCAGCTGGGGCAACCGCTGGCTAAACGACGATAATACCTATCCGCGCGTAGAATATATTCATAAACCATGCGGGCATAAAACCTCACTGATAATGCGCTGCTCGGCTTGTGATGACGAGATTCGCGCCAAGGACATGCTGCCCACCCTGGACTTAACGCAAAATGCTGACGAAGCAGTGCCACCACAACAGCAGGCTGGTTAAAACAGATTTAAGCAAATTGTGCATAGTGTATTGAGTAAAATCAGTTTAGATTAACGGCACACTCACTTTTAGAGATTGTCGATGAGCGACACACAACAAGCCATTGCACTGTATTATTTTCCAACACCAAACGGCCATAAAATTACCATCGCCCTGGAAGAAATGGGCCTGCCCTACGAGATCAAGCTCATTGATATCCGTAAGGGTGATCAGTTTAAACCTGAGTTTCTGGCCTTCTCGCCCAATAATAAAATGCCGGCCATTATTGACCCCAGCGGTTTTGATGGCAAACCTGTTTCCGTGTTTGAGTCCGGGGCTATTCTGCAGTATCTGGGCCGTAAAACCGGCCTGTTTTACCCCTCTGATGAACGCCAGCGTATTGAAGTAGAAGAATGGCTGATGTGGCAAATGGGTGGCTTTGGCCCCATGCTGGGACAAAACCATCACTTTGTGCAGTTTGCCCCGGAAAAAATTCCCTATGCCATTAACCGCTATGTCGAAGAAACCCGCCGCCTGTACAAGGTACTGGATACACGCCTGCAAGGCCGCGACTATGTAGCTGGCGAATACTCGATTGCGGATATGGCAATTATTGGCTGGGCATTAGGCTGGGAAAAACAGCAGGTGGATTTAGATAGTTTACCACATGCCAAAGCCTGGATTGAACGCATGCTGGCGCGTCCCGCGGTACAGCGTGCACTGGCACAACGCGAGAAAGTGCTGGGTTAAATCCCATATGCACCAACTTAAGGTTTTAATCTATAAGATACCAATATTTGTATGCGTTATTGGGAGCTCGAGGGCTGTCGCCCTGAGCTGCGACTAAAGCAGCGCAAGATCAAATTTTCGGACGCCGTAGGCGTTCGAAAATTTGGCTGTTGATCTTGCTTTAAGAATAGTCAATTTTATCATTCATGAATTATTTAATAATTGTTTTT
>JASLIR010000053.1 GCA_030152125.1 Alkanindiges sp. | reverse complement strand
GCCAATGATGACCTGGCGCGTGGTGACAAATCCGTTGCCTCCCTGAAACGCTATGGCCGCTCTGCCGGGGCTGCTTCCCGTCATGCATGGGAAACTGCCGGCACTGCCGATCAGTATCAACGCTGGAACATTGGTCTGGTTGGGGATACCGGTGCAAGCAGCGATTACCGTAACGAGTTGAACACCTTTGGTTATATCGTGGAAATGGACGCCTACGATAAAAGCAGCAAACTGAAGAAACGTACTGCACTGGGTCGCTTTGCCCACGAAAGTGCTTCTTTCGGCATTCCTGTTGCTGGTAAACCACTGGCTGTATATATGGGTGACGACTCCCGCAACGAATATATGTACAAGTTCGTATCGACAGCCAACTGGAGCGCAGACGATGCAAATGCGACTGACCGTTTGGCTGTAGGCGACAAGTATCTGGACAGCGGCAAGCTCTATGTTGCCAAATTCAACGCAGTTGGAACTGGTGAATGGATTGAATTGTCCATTAACAACACCTTGATTGCAAATTTTGCCGGCTATGATTTTGCTGATCAGGCTGATGTATTTGTAAATGCCCGCCTGGCAGCCGATGCAGTAGGTGCAACCAAGATGGATCGCCCGGAATGGGGTGGTGTAAACCCGCTGACTGGCGAGATTTATCAAACCCTGACCAATAACAGCAACCGCAGTATTGCCCCTGCGCCTGCTACGTCACAACTGATACCGGATGGTGCCAACCCGCGTGCCTATACAGACCTTAAAAATGGTACCGAGCAAAAAGGTAACCCGAACGGTCATATCCTGCGACTAAAAGAAGTAAATGGCAATGCATCTACTGCTTTTGCGTGGGACATTTACCTGTTTGGTGCAGAATCCGGTGCCGATACCACCAAGATCAACATGTCCAAGCTGAGTGCTGACCAGGATTTCTCCAGCCCAGATGGTATCGCCTTTAGTGCCAACACTGGTCTGTGCTGGATTCAGACAGACGATGGTGCCTATACCGATGTGACCAACTGTATGATGCTGGCTGCCATTCCGGGTAAAGTGGCTGATGGCCAAGTGACCACCCTGAACTACAGCCCTACCCTGAATGTGGTAACAGCTGTAGGCGCTACACCGGCGGCTGACAAGCTGAAGCGCTTCCTGGTTGGCCCGAAGGACTGTGAAATCACTGGTTTCTGTGAAACCCCTGATGGCAAGGCCATTTTCATCAATATTCAGCATCCTGGTGAAGTGACTGACCCGGCCAACATTGCGACACCAGCAAACTACAACAGCCAATGGCCATCCAATGCTGGCTATGGTGCCGGCAAGCGTCCACGCTCTGCCACTATTGTAATTACCAGAAAAGATGGCGGCAGGATTGGTACCTAAACCGGACTGATTTTTCTCCCTGAAAATGACGGCCAGTATGGCCGTCATTTTTTTATCTGTAAAACAGGCATCTCTCAAACATCCCACGTTTATATTTCCATCTACCGGCAAATTGCAGTAGCATTAGCCTTTGGCATGATACATATTGAGCAACGTGACTAATCAGTCTTTCCAGTCCTTAGCAGCAACCCGGGAACAAAGTCAGGCCATTGATCAGGCATGGCTAGGCGACTCCTTTAAAATTATGGCCTATGCTGGAACAGGTAAAACCACCACGCTTAAAATGATCAGCGATGCGATGGCCCGGAAAAAAGGCATTTATCTGGCCTTTAACAAGGGCATTGCCGATACCGCGCGACAAAAATTCCATCAGGGTGTGGACTGCCGTACCTTTCACTCCCTGGCCTACCGCCATGTGGCGCGTGGCATTACCGACAAACTCAAGCTACCGCGTTTAAGCCCCAGCATCCTTGCCCGTGAATATCAGTTGGCACCCATCACGGTACGTCGTTTGATGAGTGGCCGTTACGAGCACTTCACCTTAAATGCCAGCCGGCAGGCCAGCCTGATCAGTAATGCAGTCAATCAGTTTTGCTCTACCAATGCACAGCACCCGGCGCCACGTCATATGGTAGCACCGGACTGGATGCACGACGATGATGCCGCCGCCCTGCAAAGCCATTTATACCCGCATGTGGAACGGCGCTGGCTGGAGTCGATAGATGCACGGCATCATGCAGGGATTGGGCACGATATTTATTTAAAGCAATGGGCCTTGTCCGAGCCGGTCATCAACAGCGACTACATCCTGTTTGATGAAGCGCAGGATGCAGACCCCTTAATGCTGGGGATTCTGCTGCGGCAAAAGCAGTCGCAAGTGATTTATGTGGGCGATGCCAACCAGCAGATTTATGCCTGGCGTGGGGCGGTGAATGCCATGCAGCAACTGCCTTTGCCATCTTCCCTGCTTACCCAGTCATTCCGCTTTGGTGAAACAATTGCCGAAGTAGCCAACCTGTTTTTGCAGGAGCTGGGTGAAAGTGTACCTTTGCATGGTTTGGCGGATATTAAATCGGTGGTAGACAGCAAGCCCTACCCCAAGCAGCGCAATGCCATTTTGTGCCGTACCAATGCCCGCGCCATGGAGCTATTACTGTCCGGGCTGGTGCAGGGCGACAAAGTAGCGTTGCAGGCCGACCATGACCGTATTGCCCGCTTTGTGGATGCGGCCAGCGCCTTAAAGCAGGGCAAAAAAGTATTTGATGTGCCGGAACTGTCCTGGTTTAGCAGTTGGCAGGAAGTACATGAATATTGTGAAACCCATGATGGCAGCGATATTAAACCACTGGTACGCCTGGTGGATGAACATGGCACCGAGCCCCTGAAACGGGCATTGGCAAAAATCAGCCCGGTTGCACAAGCCGACTATGTGATTTCCACCGCACACAAGGCTAAAGGGCTGGAATGGCATCATGTGCAAATTGAAGACGACTACAACTTCAAGATTAACAAGGACAATGTGCAAATTAGCCTGGAAGAACTGCGCCTGTTATATGTGGCCTGCACCCGGGCGCAACACGGCCTGTATATCCACCACCTTACACCATTATTAAATGGGCTGCGCAAAAAGCAGATGGCGGAGCAGAAAAAGGAAGCTGCGGGAAATAAGAAAATTATTGCCCTATAAAAACCTGAGCAGCATCAAACTTCGGGATGAACAAATACACCCTGCTTTAAAAAAGCCCTGACCTGATCAATTACCACAGTGGAATTCATCATAAAGGTATGGCTATAGGGCACAGCTATAAAATCCTTCATTTCCGCCAGTTTGGTACTGGCCACAGATACCTTGCCATCATGTGGAGCCGGAATGCGGGAGGAAAACCATGGATCAGCACTCTTGGTTCCTGCAACCACACCAATTTCCACACCACTCAAAGGCTTTAACTGGTTGGGCAAGCTGTCGGCCCCGGCATGCAACTGCTGCCCAGCCTGTCCGGTAAACCAGCGATACCAGCTTTTATCCTTATACAGGCTGGAAACTTCACTACCATGATTCGGCGGGCCCAGCATCACCAGTCGTTTTAACTCGGGCACTTCATGGTTTTGCAGGTATTGGCGTACCAGAATGCCACCCATGGAGTGCGTTACAACATCTATCCGGGTTGCACCTAGCTGCCTGCACTCCTGAATACTGTTAGCCAACACTTCTTCCGCCAGCACTTCTATGCTTTTTTTGCGGGAGGGATAGCTATGGTTTAGCACCACATAGCTATCCTGCTTTAAGGCGCGTGCAATACTATTCATGGAGTGGCTGGTACGCCCCAGGCCATGCAGCAAAATGACA
>JASLIR010000496.1 GCA_030152125.1 Alkanindiges sp. | reverse complement strand
CAACCATATTGATAAACAGCTCTTCAAGACGGTTTGACTTGTTACGCATACTCAGCACTTCGATACCAGCTTCGCTCAAAGCGGAAAAAATAACATTGATAGGAAGCCCTTTTTCCAGCGTCACTTCCAGTGTGGTGGCATCTTCCAGTTTAAATTGCGCACCCTGAATATGGATAACCGGGGCTTCCTGTAGCGGGTTTTTCAAGTCCATCAGGAAAGTTTCAACTGACAGCTTGTTTAAAAAAGATTTGATGTCGGTATCTTCCTTAATGGTGCCTTTATCAATAATCGCGATACGACGGCACAGTACCTCGGCTTCTTCCAGGTAATGCGTGGTTAGAATAATGGAAGTACCTTTGGCATTCATTTCAGTTAAAAAGTCCCACATGGAGCGGCGCAATTCAATATCCACACCAGCAGTAGGTTCATCCAGAATCAACAGTTTGGGTTCGTGAATCATGGCGCGGGCAATCATCAGGCGGCGCTTCATACCACCGGATAGCAGACGCGACTGGATATCATGCTTTTCCCACAGGCCAAGCTGTGTCAGGTATTGCTCGGCACGCTGCTGGGCAATTTTTTTCGGAATGCCATAGTAGCCAGCCTGAGTGACCAGAATATCAAACACTTTTTCAAACTGGCCAAAGTTGAATTCCTGTGGTACGACGCCCAATGCCTGTTTGGCTCTGGAAGGATGGGTATCCAGGTCATGCCCAAAAATTTTGACTTCGCCGCTGGTCTTTTTGGTGAGGGAGCTGATGATACTGATGGTGGTTGATTTACCTGCACCGTTGGGGCCAAGCAGGGCATAAAAATCACCCTCGCTGACCGTCAGGTCGATTCCTTTTAGGGCTTGAAATCCATTTTTGTAGGTTTTTTTAAGGTCTTTTAACACCAAGGCATGCGTCATTGTGTTTCCCAGTTGAGCGAGTCACAGAGTGGTCAGCGGATGGCGCAGGATGACTGGGCGACCCACACTGACCAGAGAGTAGTAGGTGGGCGCCATTATACAGCTTTTTTAATCAGTCAGTTTTTAGATTCATTAATAACAACTGCAAACAAAAGCTGATCAAAGCGTTTGTTTGCGCTAAATGCTGAATTACTTCTTGTTATGGGTGTATTGTTATACCGTTTTACGCTGTTTGATATGTTCCAGCACCTGAAAAACCAGCATACCTGCCAGCATGGCAAGTGCAAAAATAATGCCCTTGCCAATTCCGGCGCCAACCAGTACCAGCGCAGGCCCCGGGCAAATACCGGCAATGCCCCAGCCAATACCAAATAAGATGCTGCCGCCAATTAAACGACGGTCGATCACCTGAGTGGTGGGAAGCTGAATTTTTTCACCTAGTAGAGATACGGGCTTCTTTTTGGCGACGAAAAAAGCCAGTGTGCCAACAGCAATGGCACCCAGCATGACAAAGGCCAGGGAGGGGTCCCATACACCGGCAATATCCAGAAAAGCCAGCACTTTAGCCGGATTTGCCATGCCGGCAACCAGCAAGCCAATGCCAAAAATTAAACCAGCAATAAACGCAGTAAAAATTTTCATAATATTAGCCTGCAATCACGTGGCGTATAACAAACACGGTGATAAAACCCGCCAGCATAAAGCTGAGCGTGGCTACCAGTGAACGTACGGAAAAGCGCGAAAGCCCGCATACCCCATGACCACTGGTACAACCGGAAGCGTAACGTGTACCAACACCCACCAGCAGGCCAGCAATAACAAGCAGGGTATTGCTGCTTTCAAGCTGGATGGGAGGCAGTGGGTGAAACAGGGCATAAATAAGCGGTGCTAGAATAAGCCCAGCGATAAAAGCCAGCCGCCATGCACTATCACCTTTGACAGACGGGTATTGCAACAGGTTACCAACAATGCCACTGATACCGGCAATGCGGCCATTAAGCAGTAACAGCAGGGTGACGGCCAACCCGATAATGACACCACCAGTAAGGGCCGATAATGGTGAAAAATTTGTCCAGTCAATCATGCTTGATTCCTTAAGGTTGTGGACAATACAGGCTGTACAGCATTTGCAGGATGAGCAGCACTTTCTGGTCGGCAATGGCGTAATAAATATGCTTGCCTTGACGCCGGGTATTTACCAGGCCTTCTTTTCTAAGCACAGCCAGTTGCTGGGATAAGGTAGGCTGAGTAATACCAAGCTGCTGCTCCAGGTCACTCACACAGGTTTCACCCTGGCTGAGCTGGCATAGCAATAAAAGCCGGTCTTCATTGGCCATGGCTTTTAGTGAGCGCGAGGCGTCAGCGGCCGCCAAACGCATCAGCGCGATAGCTGGAATATCCGGTGCTGCCATATTCATCTTAAACTTAACCCAATTCAGCTTGACATCATTATATCAAATAATAATATATAAATTAATATACTGTATTTTATCTGACCAGAAGGTGATGATGTGGCGCTGTCTATTGAAGCTTTTCTGGATGCAGACACCGAAACCATTAGCTATGTGGTTGCAGACCAGCAGCATAAGCTAGCTGCCATTATTGACCCGGTACTGAATTACGATCCCAAATCTGGTGAAATAACCACCAAAGAAGCAGACCGGATTATCAGCTTTGTCGAATCAAAGCAGTTAAAAGTAGAGTGGATACTGGAAACCCATGCGCATGCGGATCATCTATCTGCTGCACAATATTTGAAAAGCAAACTGGGTGGGAAAGTTGCCATTGGTGAAAACATCCAGCAGGTACAACAGGTATTCAAGCAAAAATTTAACCTTGATCAGTCCTTTG
>JASLIR010000298.1 GCA_030152125.1 Alkanindiges sp. | reverse complement strand
GCATGCCCAGAATCAGTAACTTGTTTTTACCTTTGTTGGGGGATTTTAGTGCACGTTACCCGGCAATTGAACTGGATTTAGATTTTTCTGATCGTATGGTTGATGTGGTGCGGGAGGGGTTTGATGTGGTAATTCGCACTGGTACGCCCGTGGACTCCAGGTTATCCATGCGCTGGCTTGCCTCTTTTCGTTCCTTAGTGGTAGCCTCGCCTGCTTATTTTGAAACGCAGGGTATGCCTGTACATCCCAATGACTTAGCCTTGCATCGTTGTTTACATTACCGCTTTCCCAGTACAGGTAAGCTAGAACAATGGGTGTTGCAGGACGATACTGTAGAGATTAAACAGCCGCCTGTTACTATGGTATGCAATAACATTGAAGCCCGTGTAAGCTTTACCACGCAAGGCCTTGGAATTGCATATTTGCCGGAATTTGCAGTCAAGCAATCACTGGAAGAAGGGCGTTTGCTTAGGGTGCTGGATAAGTATTTAGACCCGGCTAACATTACCAGTTTTTATATTCTGTGGCCATCTAACCAGCAGTTGGCTAACCGGGTACGGGCATTCATTGATTTTATGAGTGATTGCTTTGCTGATCCCAAGTTGATCCTTGCAAAAAAAAATGTACCTGAATAGAAAACCCCACTACAGCATATGACATGTTGTAGTGGGGCAATATTTAAAACTATCCACGCAATAGATTACTTTTGAATCAGTACTGCATTGTAATGGTCAGCAACCACTTCCAGTTCCTGCTGGGTCAGGGAAGGGATCAGCTTGTTAACCGCAATGTGCACTGCTTTAGACACAGCGCTGGTTGCAATTTCAGCTGCTTTACGCTTGATTAAGCCTAAATCCAGTGTCTTGTTGTATTCGGTCATAAAGTGCTTGATCAGCAAGTCAGAGAACAGTTTAAGCTGGGTGGTCAAGGCTTCGCGCTGGGCTTTACCTTCACCGGCTTTTACTGCTGCAAAGCTGGCACGCAACTGGTTAACCAGGTCATCCGGTAATTCTGCACCAATGCGCTCAACACCATTATTGTCAGTAAACAGGCTGCTTTCCATAAAGTCTAAAGACTTTACAACCTGCTCATTTGGCGCTTTGCTCAACAGCTGCTTTAACAATACACTTACTGTGCTGCGAACATAACCAGCCAGTTTTTCGGCAGTATCACGCTTGTCGCTGGCAGGGAACTCCTGAACCAGTTTAATCAACAGGTTGTCAATCAGGTCATCATTCAGTTTCAGGGAGATTTTGTCACGCAGTGGGTATTGTGGTTCGCTGCTGTTGCGGTTTTCGCGGGCAAGTTTGATATCAGCTGCAAGCTCTGGAGAAGGAACGATGCCAAAATAACTAGTCATAAAAAATCTCTGCAAAAAATTATTGCCGCGCTAAACGAATTGGCGCAGGAAGCCACTCTATATGTGATACCCGGCATGGATTAATGTCCAAACCTCCCCGTCGTGTATAGGCGGCATACACCATCAGTTTTTCCGGTTGCAACTGCTGCCAGATATCGGCAAACATTTGCTCCACGCACTGCTCATGAAAGCCGCTGTGACGACGATAAGAGATGATATAGGCTAAGAGAGCAGAATAACAAGGTTTAATGCCCTGATATCGTATAAAAACTGAGCCCCAGTCCGGTTGCCCCGTGACTGGACAGTTACTTCTTAGCAGATGCGAGAATAGCGTAATTTCTTGACTTTTTTGTGAAATGGCATTTTGGTCAAACTGGAGCAGGCTGGCATCCGGCTCGGCACGAATGGCAGACGGGCTTTCATTATCCAGGCAAATGCCGGAAATCTCTGATACCGGCAGGCTATTCACTTCCAGTAATGCAAGTGTAATTGTAGCCTGGGCAACCCGGCTTAAGTCTTGCTTCACACAGGCAACAAATGCTTGCGGGCTGCTAAAGTTTTTGAAGTTCAGGCTGTTGAAATACAGCTTGAGTGACTTTGATTCAATCAGGAAAGGCGAACTGGCCGGAATACTCAGGCGGCCAATCGCAACCTGAGGCTTATGCTGGTCATCCAGCCAGGACACTTCAAACACATGCCACCAGTCCATACCCTGCGACACGCCTGCAACATCTGTATAGGCAGCGCGGGATGGCGCACGGGCAATGGGGAACAGAATTTCCGGGCTGTAAGTATCCGGGTAGCTGGTTTCCTTACCCAGTAAAGAGGCTTCTACACTCATTCGCGCATACCTGTGCCGCGTGCCAGTAAACGATAAGCCAGTATATAAAAAGCTACACAGAAAAGACTGATTATCAGCAGGGATGCCCAGACATTGACATCACTTTGCCCCAAAATACCGTAGCGGAAGGCATTCACCATATACACAATCGGGTTGATAAGGGAAATGTTCTGCCAGAAAGCACCCAGTTGATCCATGGAGTAAAACACGCCACCCAGATAGGTTAGCGGGGTAAGCACAAAGGTAGGGATAATGGAAATATCATCAAAGGAACGCGCATACACCGCATTAATAAAGCCAGCCAGTGAAAACAGAACGGCAGTCACCGTGACGGTGAATATCGTTACAAAAATATGATGTATGCTCAGCTTGCTAAAAAATAGCGATAGCAGGGTAACAATCAGGCCAACCAGCAGGCCACGCACCACACCACCAATCACATAGCCGATTAAAATCACATGGTTTGGCACCGGGCTGGCAATCAGCTCTTCAATGCTGCGCTGGAATTTAACACTAAAGAAGCTGGACACTACATTGGAGTAACTGTTGGTAATTACCGCCATCATGATCAGGCCGGGCACAATAAACTGCATATAGCTGTAGCCGCCCATATCTCCAATGCGGCTGCCTACCAGATTACCAAAAATGACAAAGTACAGGCTCATGGTGATGGCAGGCGGCAACAGGGTTTGCGGCCAGATGCGCATAAAGCGGCGAATTTCCTTGGTTACCAGGGTAGACAGGGCAATCTGAATTTGCTGTGCGTTCATGCGGTTGCTCCTGCCAGATTTTTTTCAACCATATTGATAAACAGCTCTTCAAGACGGTTTGACA
>JASLIR010000470.1 GCA_030152125.1 Alkanindiges sp. | reverse complement strand
GTACCTGACCATGAACTTTAAACAGGAAGCTGATACGGTACGTGCCTTGGGCCGTATTGTGCAGGCTGGACATGTACAGCCGGGCCTAAAGCCGGTTAACTGGTGTCTGGACTGTGGTTCGGCACTGGCAGAAGCTGAGGTTGAGTACGAAGATAAAAAGTCCGATGCCATTGATGTTGGTTTTGCTGTGGTTGACCTGGCCGATTTAAGCCAGCGTGTGGGTGCCAGCATCAGCATTGATACTGATGTTGTAATCTGGACCACCACACCCTGGACCCTGCCAGCCAACCAGGCGGTAGCATTAAATGCCGAGCTGGATTACCAGCTGGTACAAATCCAGTCGGATAAAGGCGCACATGGCCTGATTCTGGCCAAGGACCTGGTGGAATCCGCCTGTCAGCGTTACCAATTGGAAAATCCGCAGGTACTGGCCGAATTTAAAGGGGCTGTACTGGAAAGGCTGTTGCTACAGCATCCGTTGATTACTGAACGTCAGGTGCCGTTGATTCTGGGTGAGCATGTGACAGCTGCCAGTGGTACTGGTGCGGTGCATACCGCGCCGGGTCATGGTGTGGACGACTATAAGGTTGGCCTGCTATACAACCTGAAAGTGGACAATCCGGTAGGGGCCAATGGGGTATATTTGCCTACTGCGCCAGTATTACCGGGTACCCATATTTACAAAGCCAATCCGCAAATTATTGAGCAGTTAAAGCAACTGGGCAAGCTGTGGCGCCACGAAGGCCTAAAACACAGCTATCCACACTGCTGGCGCCATAAAACGCCAATTATTTTCCGTGCCACGCCACAATGGTTTATCAGCATGGAACAGAAAGGCTTGCGTGAGCAGGCTTTGCAGGAAATCAAGCAGGTACAGTGGATTCCAGACTGGGGCCAAAACCGTATTGAAGCCATGGTGGATGGCCGCCCGGACTGGTGTATCTCGCGCCAGCGTACCTGGGGTGTACCAATTCCGTTCTTTGTACATAAGGACAGTGGTGAGCTGCATCCGCGTACCGAGCAACTGATTGAAGAAGTAGCCCTGCTGATTGAGCAGCGTGGGGTAGAGGCATGGTTTGACCTGGATTACGCGGCCTTTCTGGGTGCGGATGCCGAGTTTTATAATCCGTGCCGCGACACACTGGATGTATGGTTTGATTCCGGGACTACCCACTTTTGTGTGCTGGACCAGCGCGAAGAGTTGCAGTCCCCAGCCGACCTGTATCTGGAAGGTTCTGACCAGCATCGCGGCTGGTTCCAGACATCCCTGCTGACCAGTGTGGCCATGAATGGCAAGGCGCCGTTTAAAAACGTATTAACTCACGGCTTTACCGTGGATGAGAACGGCCGTAAGCTGTCTAAGTCGCTGGGTAATTACATTCCACTGGAAGAAATCATCAAGCTGCTGGGTGCCGATGGTCTGCGCCTGTATGTGGCATCCAGCGACTACCGCTATGAGATTGCTGCCAGTAAGGAAATTTTTAACCGCGTAAGCGACAGCTACCGCCGTATCCGTAATACCCTGCGCTTCCTGCTGGCTAACCTGAATGGTTTTGTGCCCAGCCAGCACAGTGTGGCGGTGAATGACCTGGTTGAGCTGGACAAGTACATCCTGCAACGTGCCAGCGAAGTGCAGCAGGTTATTTTGCAATCCTATGCGGATATGAACTTCCATCAGGTTGTTAGCCAGCTGACCAGTTTCTGTATTAATGACCTGGGTGGTTTCTATCTGGATGTGATCAAGGATCGCCAGTACACCATTAAGGCAGATGCAGTTGCACGTCGCTCCGCGCAAACCGCGCTGTACCATGTTACTCAGGCTTTTGTGCGCTGGATGAGCCCAATCCTCAGCTTTACCGCCCAGGAAGCATGGCCGTTAATCCCGGAGCAACAAGGCAAGTATGTATTTACGGATGCGTGGTATGACATTCCGCAGCCGCAGCAGGCCAACCGGATTAGTGCTGAAGACTGGCAAACCCTGCTGGCCGTGAAGACTGCGGTAAACAAGCAAATTGAGGCAGCACGTAATGCCAAGGTGATTGGTGCCAGTTTGTCGGCACAGGTAGATCTGTGGGCGGATGCATCGCTACAGCAGGTGCTGAACCAGCTGGAAGATGAATTGCGCTTTGTGCTGATTACCAGTCAGGTGAATGTGCATGCCTGGTCCGACAGCGAAGGCGAAGCGACTGATTTAACAGGCTTACGCGTGAAGATTAGTGCTGCACAGGGTACAAAATGCGTACGCTGCTGGCATGTTTTACCAGAAGTTGGTACACACACGGAACACCCTTTAATCTGTTCACGCTGTATCATCAATGTACACGGTTCCGGAGAAAGCAGAAAATATGCCTAAGCAGAATAATCCCGCCAACTCGCTATTTTCGGGTTTGGGTTTTAAGGTTCATAACCTGTTATGGCTGGCTTTAGCCTGCCTGTGTATTGCAGTTGACCAGTACACCAAGCATATTGCCAGCCTGTATCTGGTGTATAACCAGCCGGTGCCGGTAGTGCCGTTTTTAAACTGGACACTGCTGCATAACTTTGGGGCAGCGTTCAGTTTTCTGTCCGATGCCGGCGGCTGGCAACGCTTTTTCTTTGCTGGCCTGGCCGGTGTGGTATCTGTGGTATTGACGGTATGGCTGCTGCGCTTACCTACCGTGCTGCGTATTTTACCCCTGGCCATTGCGCTGATTCTGGGTGGTGCAGTGGGTAACCTGATTGACCGGGTAACACTGGGTTATGTGGTCGACTTTATTCATGTGTACTATCAGAACCATAACTTCCCGGCATTTAACATTGCCGATAGTGCCATTACTGTAGGTACTATCCTGCTGATTATTGATACCTTTTTTCTGGAAAAACATCGTGCTGTGAAAGCCGGCACCGTGAGCGATACCGAGCCGAAGCATGACTGATTTTATTAACCCGAATGAAGATACCCGTATTGCACAGGGCAGCAAGGTAGCACTACATTTTTCCGTATCCCTGGAAAATGGCATTGAAATTGACAATACCCGGGTACGTTCCGAGCCAGTGAGTCTGGTGATTGGTGATGGTAGCCTGTTGCCGGGCTTTGAAAACTCGCTGATCGGCTTGCGTGCCGGGGATCGCCGCACGGTACATTTACAACCGGAAGATGCGTTTGGCCCGTGGAACCCGGAAAATGTGCAAAAATTTGATACTGTAAAATTTGCCGAGCGTCCTCAAATTGACCAGATGATCGAGTTTGAGGACAAGGCCAAAACCACGCTGGCTGGCGTGGTAAAGTCAGTAAATGACGATATTGTAGAAATAGACTTTAACCACCCGCTGGCTGGCCGCAATGTGGTGTTTGAGGTGGAAATTATGCGTGTGACACCGGCAGGTAGTGTTGGTATTAAAATTATGTAAGCTTTGCCTCGTGCAAACAAAAAGGACAAGCTGGGCTTGTCCTTTTTTATGGCTGGTATAAGACTGGATTTTACAGCTGGTTCATAAAATTATGGAAGTCTTTAGCCATACGGATGGTGGCCCGTTTAGCTGCCTTGTTAATGGGGCTGATGTTGATAAAACCATGGCCCTGATCCTTCACACGATGCAGGATCACGCTATTGCCCAGCGCTTTAAGGCGTTTGACGTACTCTTCGGCTTCGTCACGTAAAATGTCGTAGGCAGCGGTATATACCAGTGCTGGTGGCAGGCCATTCATGTCGCCCATCATGGGGGTAACAATCGGGTCGGCCAGTGTTAAACCACCCGACAGGATATAAGCCTTGGTGGCATTGTCGGCATCACGGTTGCTCAGGAACAAGCCTTCGGAAAATTCTTGTTGTGACGGATACTGATGGTACTGGTCTACCGTCGGGTAAATCAGCAACTGGGCAAACGGTGCATCCGCAGTACCCTTGGTTTGCTGGCTGACCGTAGTTGCCAGGTTGCCA
>JASLIR010000465.1 GCA_030152125.1 Alkanindiges sp. | reverse complement strand
AAACCATTGGTGTCATTGGTAAAATAAACCCTTTTTTGCGCACTGTCGCTAAATAGCAACCACATGGTACTCAGGTTATTAAAGGTAGGGCTATAGTAATAACCTGCATAATTGGAAATGGTTAATACGTTATTCACGTATTCAACACTTTTAATGTCGGTCGACGAAAAATCGGTAAACTTGAATACCAGAATACCATTCGGGTCGTAATAATATGATGCCATGCGAGCGTCCCTGTGCGATTGCCAATGTTGTTATGTGCACCTTTGTCAGTTGGTCATGTTTGCGGATAACATGTTTGCTGCTAACTGGTTATCAGACAGGCTGTTTCAGAACCCCCTTCAACAAGCCCATACCCCAGCGTTAGATGCTATAGATCATATTAAACAGCTTGCCTGGTGGATGCCATTGCTAAAACAGGGCCTTATTTTCATCAAATCACCAATTTTTTTTATTCTGTGATTGGCTTATCACAAGGTTACAACTTTTTGTTGTGCATTTGTCCAATAAAAAAGCCATAAACGCCTTAAGGCATTTATGGCTTTTTATCCAGATTTTTGCTTAGCGCCAGTAATCATCCGGTGGTGGCGGCAAACTGCTTAAGGTGTTTCTTAAGCCATCGGACCACTGCTGGCGGATCATGGAGAAATAAGGGTCGGTGTCATACAAACGGCGCCCTTCCGGTAAATTAAACTGATTAGCCCGGAACACCAGTAAATCCAGCGGCGTACCAACAGACAGGTTGGAACGAATGGTGGAGTCGAAAGAAATTAAGGCACAGCGCAAGGCTTTATCCAGGGGTGTGTAATAGTTCAGGGCACGGTCCAGAATCGGTTTACCATACTTGCTTTCACCAATCTGGAAGTACGGCGTATCCACCGTGGCAGAAATAAAATTACCCTGCGGATAAATACTGTACAGCTCCATAGGCTGTCCCTTGATTTGCCCACCAATTAATACCGAGCTGGAAAAATCAAAGTCATTGCTCTGGCATAAGCCATTAATGTGTGCCACTTCCTTGCACAATAGCTCACCTACCAGTTCGGCTGCTTCAAAAATAGTGTTCACAGTATTCAGGTTACGCTCTTCCCCCATTTGTATCTGGTGGTGCAAACGCGCGATGACCGCCTGCGAGGTTGCCAGATTACCAGCCGTCTGTAATACGATCATGCGGTCATCCATAACACCAAAGCGATGCAGCTTGCGAAAAGTCGCAATATGATCAACGCCCGCATTGGTTCGCGAATCACTTACAAACACCAGGCCTTCTTCAAGTCGCATGGCGACACAGTAGGTCATAATATTTCCTGAAACTGGTTAAAACAGGCAGCAATATGCCGGATGAGCTATTTTAATACAAAATGGCAGGTTCAGGCGGTTAACACTTGTACAAGTGTACGCATTGATTCCTTACCACCGCCCTGTCTTACCCCGCGTACCGGGCAGGCATCCAGATAATCACGACCAATGGCAATTTGTACATGCTGAGTGGGGCTAAATAACTGGTTAGACACATCGAAACAGTACCAGTAACCATCCAGGTACACCTCGGCCCAGGCATGACTGGCAAGATGCGTCTGGTCTTTGGTATATAAATAACCGGACACATAACGCGCAGGCAGTTTCAGCTCCCGTGCACAGGCCACAAACACCTGGGTATGATCCTGACAAACACCCTGGCCTAAATCAAAAGCATCGGCAGCAGTGGTTTCCACTGAAGTCGATTTAGGCGTATACGGCATATGCTCCAGAATGGCACCAGCCAAATGGATTAAACCGGCACGATCTGCAGTTTTCACCTGGTCCGCCAAAAACGCTTTTAAAGGCGCATGACACAGTGTGGTATCGGTGGCATGCATAAAAATCATAGGCGAAAGGCGGTCATCACGCATCCTGTCTACCCGGTCATTTAACTCAACCTCACCCTGCGCCATAATCAGCAGCTCAGTATGGGGTTCAGCCATGGTTAAGCTGCTCCACACATTGCCAAAACCATCCAGTTGGCTATAACACACCCCCTGCGATACCAGTTGCCAGGAATGAACCACCTGATGGCCAAAACTTTGTGGGGTTAAGCGAATATACTGATTACTGCGTTTAACTGCTGATTCATAAAAATAATGTGTTTGATGGTTAATCACCAGCTTCATGGGCCTTCCTCAAACAGCGCCTGCATATGATCACAAAAAGTATACAGGGAGCTAATATCCTGCCGCTGTTGCAGATTTACCCAGGGC
Source organism: Alkanindiges sp. (assembly GCA_030152125.1). GTDB lineage: Bacteria > Pseudomonadota > Gammaproteobacteria > Pseudomonadales > Moraxellaceae > JASLIR01. Next base: position 1,594 of record JASLIR010000465.1, on the reverse strand, counting down.
TCTTCCAGTCGTTGCCAGCCAATCGGCGACAGCATTTCTACCACCACCCGCAGGTCAATAATAGCAAGCTCGGCAGAACGTTTTAAACGCAGTGCAATATCAATCTGTTCAATACACTGCCCCAGTTGCCAGAATAGTGCTACCGTATCCTCCTCATCCGCAATAATTTCTGTGCTCTCCGCAATTAGGGCACAGGTATTTCCTTTACCCACATAGCGCGGGTTGGTCAGCATGTTTAATGACTCAAACAGCTCCTGGCTAATTACCCCGCGCACAGCCTGCATATTTTCACGCACCGCACCCAGGTTGGCAGGAATGGATGAAGGCTGTGCCGGATCAGCCAGTAGGGTATTTAAGGTTTCCGCACTCCATGCCGGCAAAGTCAGGGCATGAGAGAAAGTGATGGCCTCCTGATCATCCTTAAAGGGAAGTAGCCGGCACAAACCATCTATACGGATCATATAGCGGCCTAACCAGTACAAATTGGATGCAGATGATAATAATAGAATCATACAGAAACTCCTGCTGCATTGAGTGTGAGCAAGGGAGATTCATCTTCTGGTAAATCCACAATCCATGTATCTTTAGTGCCACCACCTTGTGACGAGTTTACTACCAGCGAACCTTCCGTCAGTGCAACACGGGTTAAGCCACCCGGCACAATGCGGGTTTGTGTTGGACTACTCAGCACGAATGGGCGTAAGTCAATATGGCGTGGGGCCACGCCTTCTTTCACCATGGTTGGACAAACAGATAAAGCCAGGGTTGGCTGGGCAATATAGGCACTTGGGTCATGGATCAGGCGGCTGCGGAATTCTTCCAGCTCGGCCTGGGTAGCCTTGGGGCCAATCAGCATGCCATAGCCACCAGAACCCTGTGCCTCTTTCACCACCAGCTCAGGCAAATGTGCCAGCACATAAGCCAAATCTTCTTTTTTACGGCACTGCCAGGTAGGCACATTATGTAAAATTGGTTTTTCACCCAGGTAAAAATCAATCATATCGCTGACATAGGGATAAATTGACTTGTCATCCGCCACGCCAGTACCAGGCGCATTGGCAATCATCACATGACCAGCCCGGTAGGCAGACATCAAACCTGGTACACCCAGCATACTATCGGGGCGAAACGCCAGTGGATCAAGGAACGGATCATCCAGCCGACGATAAATCACATCCACTTTTACCCGGCCACGAATAGATTTCAGATAAACTTTGTTACCCTCAACAAACAGGTCACTGCCATTCACCAGCGGAACACCCATTTCACGGGCCAGAAAAGCATGCTCATAATAAGCGCTGTTAAAACGGCCCGGCGTTAAAATAACAATACAGGGGTTCTCAAGCGGGCTCATTTCCGACAACGTCTGCTTTAGCAATGCAGGATAATCGTGCACCGGCAGAATGCTCTGCTGTTCGAACATGTCCGGCATCAGCTCCTGACTGATGGCCCTGCCCTCCAGCATGTAGGATACACCCGAGGGCGTGCGCAGGTTATCCTCCAGTACATAATACTGCCCATCACCATGACGGATTAAATCCACACCACTGATTTGAGAGTATATTTTCCCAGGTAAATCAATATTCAGCATCCA
>JASLIR010000391.1 GCA_030152125.1 Alkanindiges sp. | reverse complement strand
CGCGAGTCCTATGGGGTTTACACGCTGATTCTGGTCAATGGCAAGCGTGTTTCATCTACTGGTGCTTTATGGCGTGATTCTGATTACGACATTAGCTCCATTCCACTGGAAAGCATCCAGCGGGTTGAGATTGTACGCGGGCCAATGTCATCCCTGTATGGTTCGGATGCCATTGGTGGTGTGATTAATATTATTACCAAAAAGCCAACCTCAGACTGGCATGGTTCGGCCAGTGCTGAATACCATGTAGCGGACCGTGGTACCGGTAAAGACCAGTATCGCCTGGGTGTGTCTGCCACCGGCGCTTTAACAGATAGCCTTGGCTTGTCGGTTGCTGCCGAACAGTTTCAGCGTGATGCCTGGTTTAATGAAGGCAAGTCTGCAACACCTGCTTATTATATTGAAGGCAAAAAGACCCAGAATATCCGCTCAACACTGACCTGGGATATTACCGCCAGCCAGAGTGTGGATCTGGATTTGGGTTATAACAAGGATGAGCGTCCTTTTGGGATGGATACCTATGCCTATTACCCGGCATGGAATTACACGGCAATGGGTTTTTCCAGTCAGGAACTGGAGCGCCGGACTATTGGCCTAACGCATCGTGGTGACTGGAGCTGGGGGAAGACCAACGTATCGGTGTCACATGAAAACAGTGAAATTCATGATTATGATTCCGATTTTGACCAGCCACAGCAGCGTACCCTGAAAGAAAAAAATACCAATGTAAAAGCCTATACCAATTTTGACCTAGGGATTAACAAACTGGTGTTGGGCCAGGAATACAACTATCAGGAAGTAGAAGACAAGGTTACTTATGAAGGGAAAGGAAAAGGCGACGTTTCTACAGCTTCTCTATTCTTTCAGGATGATATCCGCATTATTGATCCTTTAACCCTGACACTGGGTGGGCGTTATGATAACCATGAAGTGTTTGGCCGAAACTTTAGTCCTAAGGCTTACCTGACTTATAAAATAACCGATGACGTGGTGCTAAAGGGTGGTTTTGGGGCTGCATTTAAAGCGCCTTCTCTGACTCAGCTTAATAAAAACTACGTCATTATTAGTTGTGGTGGTGGGGCGAATGGCTGTGAGTTGCGTGGTAACCCAGACTTAGATCCTGAAACCAGCAAAAACTACGAAATTGGTATTAACGTCACCAAGCCAAGCTGGAATGTAGGTGTCACTTTATTCAGAAATGAAGTAAAGGACATGATTAGCCGTGAGGTTGGCAACATTGGTACACCGGATTCGTGGGCGCGCTGGGTAAATATTAATCACGTTAAGATTAAAGGCGCAGAGCTGGAAGCCGGGGTGGATTTATTGTCACATGTATCTCTGGATGCCAATGCTACCTATCTGGACGCGAAGGATCAAAATGGCAAGCGTCTGGAAGAGCGTCCACGCCTGCAGGCCAATACCAGCATCAATGTAAAAGTTATGGATGCCTTGTCGTTTAATGCCGGTGCAAGCCATGTACGCGACCAGTTGTACGGTGCTAAGGAGTTACCGAACTATACGGTGCTAAATGTGGGTGGTGTGGCCGAAATTTATCCTTCCCTGAAACTGAAGTTTGGGGTTAAAAACCTGACTGATGTTGATTTGCAGGAAAAAGGTGATAACGCGGGTATAACCTTTAACAGCAAAGAGCTGGGCCGTAATTATTATGTAGGCCTGACCTATAAGTTTTAGGCTGATATATCCGGTCATGTTATTTCATACACTATATCTGCGTTAGCGCAGATATAGTGTTTTGTTCGGGGTGAGTTAAACGGTACATGATGTCTATTACTGCTGATCCCTATGGCTTTCTGCAAGCAAGTGAACGGGTTGCTATAGATGGCTTTTCCGGTCAGTTGGTCATCTGCTATTTTGAGGTGAACAACTATAGTCCTAAACTGCTGGCGTACTATGACATTGAGTTGCCTCTGGCTTTAAAATCGGCTGCCAAAAAGCGGCTGGCTGAATTTGTTGCCGGGCGTATTGCTGCCCGGCAAGCCCTGCAACAACTGGGTTGTCATCATCACAGTGTGGTGGGCAGGGCAGATGATGGCAGGCCATTATGGCCGCAGTCTGTTATTGGTTCGATTAGCCACCAGGGCAATAGCGCCTGTTGTGCTGTGGCATGGGATACCTGTTATACGGTGCTAGGGGTGGATATTGAGCAATACATGACAGCCGGGGTGGCTGCTAATACGCAGGCTTTAATCATGCAGCCTAAAGAGCACGCTATTGTACAGCAGTTGATGCATGGGGATGAGTCATTATCTGCGCCTAAAATGCTGACGCTGTTGTTCTCCGCCAAAGAGAGCTTGTACAAGGCGCTTTATCCAGCTGTTTTAAAATATTTTGATTTTCTGGATGCCAGTGTGAGGGTGCTGGATAGGCGTCAGGCGTATTTTAGCCTGGGTTTGGATGTTGATTTAACTAAAAATATTAAAAAAGATGACCTGTACGCTGGGCGTTTCCTGTTACGGGAAAATGACCTGCTGACGCTGGTTTTTCAATAACGCTCAAGCCTGGTGTGCTGAGCACTAAAGATATTGTAAGTACTTTGTGAAGTAGCCTTTCTTTTTTAAATGAAACTGATTATCATTAACGCCTGTTTAAAAGTGAAGAAATTATAGAGATGTTGTTTATAATTTGTTTTTTGTTGACGGTGCTGGGTGCTACGCTTTTTTATTTAACGCATCCCAACCAGCGCTGGTTGAGCAGGGCATTAAGTCAGCCTTTATGGCGCTATTTTTCCTATGTGCTTTTTATATCGGGACTGCTGGGCGCAAGCTGGGTGGTAAGCACCAGTACTGCCGTATTTAGCTGGATGGTTATTGTTATGCTGATGCTTGGTGTATTGCCCTTTGCAGGAATTGTATTCAGGCGGGTTGATCATGACTGATTTGAGTCTGTCTCAGGCGGCCACGGCGGCAGACCGCCACACCCAACGAAAGATAAAGAAGTTGCATGCGGACTGGGGCTTAAAAAGTGCGGCAGGTGCATTGCTGGGTTTTAGTCTGGCATTGGCCTGTAGCGGCCTGTTTGCCTGGTGGGGGCCAGGTGGCATTGATGCTGATAATAAAGTGCAATTTAACATGTGGTTAATTCCGTTTATCTGGATGCCCATTTTTAGTGTGACGTACCTGTTCAGGACAGGCTGGCAGGCTATTGCATGGCTGGGTGGCCTCAATGTGCTGGCCTATGGGTTGTTGCTGATTGCGCGGCAGGTACCGGTACTGCCATGAAGGTGCGTAGCGATATCCTGAAGATTTATAAAAGCCTGCATACCTGGGTGGGCATCACCACCGGTATGCTGCTGTTTATTGCCTTCTTTGCCGGCGCGCTCACCATGTTTAAGGAGCCAATTGACCGCTGGATTGCCCCACCACAGCAGGTACTGCCATCGGTTGATAGCCAGCAGTATGACCAACTGATTCAGCAGGTGCTTTTTTGGCATCCGGCTGCCCGCAGTGAATTTACCCTGCATTTGCAGCAGCATGAAAATATAACTGCCCCGCTGAGCTGGCAGGAACAGGATACCGGACGGCATCTGGATTTATCCGCGCAACGCTGGCATGCCACGCTGGATGCTGATGGCGAGTTGCAGGACGAGCAAATACTGCCTTCTGCTTTGGCTGAATTAATTGATTTGCTGCACCGTACCGCAGGCATACCGGGCACACTGGGGCATGATTATTTTGGTGTATACCTGCTGGGTCTTGCTTCCATTTTATATTTTCTGGCGATTATTTCCGGGCTGATAGTGTTGTTACCGACGCTGACCAAGGATTTTTTTGCCATCCGTGAAGGCAAGAATAAAAAACGCTTCTGGCTGGATGCGCACAATGTTATCGGAATTACCAGTTTGCCGTTTCATATCATCATCAGCCTGACGGTCATCGTATTTGCTTTTCATGATGTGTTTTATGACAGCCTGAACAAGGTAGTGTATGGCGAGGGTTCGATGTTTGGCGCTGGGGCATCGGCACAGGCGATACAGCAGCCTTATGCGCTGCAAACTTTGCTACCGGTGCAGGACATACTGAAAAAAGTAAAACAGGAAGCACCGGAGTTTGAAGTCACCGAATTGCTGTATATCGGGCTGGATACGCCGCGTCCGCGTTTGCGGGTATCACTGTATAACCCAGGATATGTAGTGCATGGGCCTATAACTGCTTATATGGGCTTACACCCTTTTACCGGTGAGGTAGGCGATACCAGTATGCTGCCTACGCAGGCCAATAGCTGGGGGCAAATGGTGTCCAGCCTGTTTGCGTTGCACTTTGGCAGTTACGGCGGTAATCCGGTGCGCTGGGTGTATTTCATGCTTGGCATCAGCGGTGCATTTTTATTTTATTCCGGCAATTTGCTGTGGGTGGAAAGCCGCCGTAAAAAGCAAAAGCCAAACTTGCCTCAGGTACAGCAGCCAGCCTCTACGCGCTGGATGGCGGCGGCTACGGTAGGTGTTTGTCTGGGCAGCATAGCTGCTACCGGCTTTACGCTGGTGGCCGGCAAGTGGCTGTATGCATGGGTGGATAATATTAACCACTATTATGTGTTCACTTATTATCTGGTGTTTTTGCTGGCACTGGCTTATGCATTCTGGCTGGGGGCGGCTAAATCTTCTGTTCATTTATTACAGTTGTGTGCCGTTGCTGCATTGCTGATCCCCCTGACTTCCCTGATTGCTTATCTTATACCTGCACTGGGATTGTGGGCGCATTTATCGCTGGCAACCTTGTCTGTAGATGTAGTGGCCCTGCTATTTGCCCTGTTTTTCTGGTGTATGGCTGTGCGTACTGCCAGGCGGGTAAATGAAGGTGGTGCCGATAGTGTGTGGTCGGCAAAGGCAGTGTCCTGATGTTTTATTCACGTAATATTGCAGTTAAAGTATAATGATTATTATTTACAAATAATAATCATTATTGTAACCTGGCCTTTCTTAATTTTATCTTAAGTTCTTTTGGAAGCATGATGACTATTGCGCCGCCGATGATACTGGAAACGTCAGCAGGTGATGCATTGCTGCCTGAGCCAATGCTGGCACGCGCCGATGTTGGTACAGCGCAGTGGTGGCAGGATGTAGCCATGCAGGGAACACCTTTGCAGCTCACCCGGGATGGGCAGCAGGTGCAGCTGACTTTTTTATGGCGCGAGCAGGCAAGTATCTGGCAGGCGCAGCCCTGTGCCGCAGTGTATATCGATATGTATTCGCACACGCCGCATCCTACAGATCAACTGACCAGTTTTAGCAAAATACCGGATAGTGATGTGTGGGTATGGCAAACCGTGGTGCCGGACGACTGGCGTGGCAGTTACTTTTTAATGCCAGTGACGGCGGATGACCTGCCACCACAGCCTGATCCATCTGTAAACCAGCGTCAGCAAATCAGGCGCTGGTGGATTAACAGCATGCAGCAGTATGCCGTGGCGGACCAGCTAAACCTGATAGCCAGCCATGCCGGTGCATGGGGTGGTGCCCTGTCGCAAATCCAGTTAGGCAATGCCCGGCCGTTTGCGGAATGGATTCTGGTAGACCAGCAAAAAAAGCCAGCTGTGCAGGGGCAGCTTCAGGTACTGGATTGGCGAAGTAGCCTGCTCAGTAATCAGCTTAGTAGCCAGCGTAAGGTGTGGTGCCATGCCACCATCGTAATTGCGAATGCTGCTATGGAAGATTTGCCACTGGTCATATTACTGGATGGTCAGTACTGGGCTAATAGTATGCCCATCTTTAGCGTGCTGGATGCCCTTACCGACAAAGGCCAGTTGCCCCCTGCGGTGTATGTGCTGATTGATTCGGTATCGCCAGCGCAACGCAGCCAGGAGTTACCGTGTAATGCCACATTCTGGCAGGCAGTACAGCAGGAGTTGTTGCCGATGGTTCAGGCCTTGCATCCTGTTACTGACTGCCCGGAAAAAACCATTGTAGCTGGGCAAAGTTTTGGCGGGCTGGCGGCCATGTATGCGGGGCTGCACTGGCCACAGCGCTTTGGTGCAGTGATTAGTCAGTCCGGCTCCTTCTGGTGGTCAGATGACCATTCACATCATCAGCCTACGGATCAAACCGGTTGGCTGACACAACAGGTGCAACAAGGCTTAAGTACGGGTCAGCCTTTAAATGTTTTTCAGGAAATCGGCTGTTATGAAGACAGCATGCTACAGGATAACCGGATGCTCAGGGAGGCCTTGATAGAGGCAGGGCATCAGGTGTTTTACCAGGAATTCCGTGGGGGTCACGACTGGATATGCTGGCGCGATGGATTGCTACAGGGCTTGATTCATGTGCTGGGCCACCATGTACCGGGTTTCAGGGCACAGCAGTAATCGGCGAATCAATATATTTCATAATGAGTAATCAAACATGAGCAATACCAACGAAAGCTATGTAAACCCGTTTGATGACGAGCAGCATCAGTTTATCGTTTTACAGAATAGCCAGCAGCAATACAGTGTGTGGCCTTTATTTGCGGTTCAGCCCAAGGGCTGGCAGCAGGTGTTTGGTCCGCAGCAACGTGCGGTTTGTATTGAATACATTGAACAGCACTGGTTAAGCATTAACCCGTTTAAACCACAATAAATGGGGATGCCGCATGAATACCATTATTCCGGACAATATTAAAAATAGGGACTTTGCCACCGGGCAAACACGCCGGTTACCGTTAATAGGCACACAGCAGGGCATATGGCTGGCTGACCATGTATCGGCACAAAAAAATACTTATGTGATTTCGCATTGCATTGAGTTGCAGGGCGACATTGATATTCCACTGTTGCAGCAGGCAATTATGCTAGGCTTAACGGAAGCTGATACCGTAACTGCCAGTTATTCAGATAACCTGGAAGATGCCAGCCAGACTATTCACGCCCCATTGCAGCCCGGCGATATTGCTGTGCCAGTGCTGTTTGACTACTTACAGCTGCAAGATGGCAAACAACAGGCCATGGACTGGATGTGGCGGGATACCCGGGCTGATTTAAGCATTGCCAGTGAGCGGGCCTTGTATTGTCAGACACTGTTTAAGGTGCAGGATGAACAGGGTCAGGCACAGGTACTGTGGTACCAGCGTTACCACCACATTATGCTGGATGGCTTTAGTTTTACCGCGCTGACCAGGCGTATTGCCGATATTTACACTAGTTTGCAGCAAAATACGGCCATTAAGGCCAGCCCCTTTGTGGCAGTGGATGCGGTGGTTGATGAGTACCAGAAATATCAGCAATCTGCAGCCTATGCAAAAGACCGTCAGTTCTGGCAGGACTATTGTGCCGGTTTTGCAGCACCAGTCAGTTTAAGCAGTGCCACTACGGTTGCGGTTCAGGGGGATTTGATTACCCGGCAGCTGCAATGCACTCCGGCACTGACGGCACAATTAAACAATATTGCTACCCAGCATAAGCTTGGCTTACCGGATGTATTAATGGGGCTGGTGGCTGCCTATGTATACCGCATGACCGGGCAGGCCAGTCAGGTGCTGGGTGTGCCATTTATGCGCCGCATGGGTTCGGTGGCCATCCGTTCGGTAGCACCTGTAGTGAATGTGCTACCAGTCAACATACACATGTCAGCGGATATGCCGCTGCTACAAACTGCCACCCAGGTTCAGCAGGCCATGCAGCAGGTGCGCAGGCACCAGCGTTACGATGCCGAGCAGATTCAGCGTGACTTGAATGTGGTGGGTGCAGCCCAAAAGCTGTATGGGGCAGTGGTCAACTATAAGATGTTTGACTACCAGCTGGATTTTGCCGGTATTAAGGGCATTACCCATCATCTGGCTACCGGTCCGGTGGATGATCTTGAGTTTGGCATTGTATTGCATGACCAGCAGTTGGGCATTGAGCTGCGTGCCGATGCCGCCCGCTATACGGTGCAGGAACTGGCCTTGCATGCCAGCAGGCTGAACCGCCTGCTGGAGCAATTTGTACAACAGCCGCAACAGCCGATAGGGACTGCCCCGTTACTGGCTGCGGATGAACTGGAATCTATTCAGCACTGGGGTACTGGTCTGGTAGTGCAGCCACCACAGAGTTTTAGCAGTATCATGGATATTTTCCATGCGCAGGTGCAGCAATCACCACAGGCTTTGGCACTGGTGTCTGCTCGTGCAGCCGGTGAAATCCGCCTCAGCTTTAATGAACTCTCTCAACAGGTAGCGCGTTTGACTCGCATGCTATGGGCAAACGGTGCGCAGCCTGGCAAAGTGGTTGCCAGTGCCATTCCGCGTTCAGCAGATGCCGTGGTTGCCATGCTGGCTATTTTAAATTCCGGGGCAACTTTTCTGCCAATAGACCTGGACTATCCGGCCGACCGCATTGCCATGATGTGCGAGGATACCAGCCCGGTGTTGGTATTAAGTCATTCCGCGATTCAGGCTGAACTGCCACACAGTATTCCGCGAGTCAATTTAAATGATCCAGCCATTCAGCAGCAAATAGCGGATTACCCGGCTAGTCCGGTCACTGATGCCGAACGTGGCGGGAAAATTGCCGCCGACAGCATTGTGTATGTGATTTTTACCTCCGGCAGTACCGGACGGCCTAAAGGGGTGATGAACACGCATGGCGCCTTGTTAAACCTGATTAGCTCGCACTATGAAACCATTTATAAGCCTGCACTGGCGGCGCTAAAACAGCGTCATCCAGACCGGGCATTGCGTGCCGCACACACGCATTCTTTTTCCTTTGATTCCTCCTGGTTGCAACTGTTCTGGCTATTACGTGGGCAGGAACTGTATGTGTTTGACGAAAATACCCGGCGTGATGCCTATGCGCTGGTGCAGGAAGTGCAGCGCATACAAATAGATGCCATGGATTTGCCACCGTCTTTTTGTGCGCAAATGATCAGCAATGGCCTGTTTGAGCAGGATAAACACCAGCCATCCCTGATTCTGATTGGTGGTGAAGCAGCGCCAGCCGCCTTGTGGCAGCAACTGAACCAGCAGTCGAACTTACAGGCGCATAACCTGTATGGTCCTACTGAATATACGGTGGATACCTTCCGCGCCAGGCTGGCGGATACCGACTG
>JASLIR010000371.1 GCA_030152125.1 Alkanindiges sp. | reverse complement strand
GGTCCACGGTGTGGTGGTCCAGATTACGACATCGGTATCAATGCTGATGCTGGCACCCACGCGCTGGCTTAAATCAGCCAGGTCAACCACAGCAAAACCAACATCAATGGCATCAGACTTTTTATCTTCGTATTCTACTTCCGCCTCTGCCAGTGCCGAACCACAGTCCAGACACCAGTTGACCGGCTTTAGGCCCGGCTGTACATGGCCTGCCTGCACAATACGGCCCAAGGCGCGTACCGTATCGGCTTCCTGCTTAAAGTTCATGGTCAGGTACGGGTTTTGCCAGTCGCCCAGCACGCCCAGACGCTCAAAATCCTTACGCTGGATGTCTACCTGACTGCTGGCATATTCACGGCACTTGGTACGAAAAGCGGCGGCATCTACATTCACGCCAACCTTGCCCACCAGCGCTTCCACTTTCAGCTCAATCGGCAGGCCATGGCAGTCCCAGCCCGGTACATACGGTGCATCAAAGCCGGACAGGGTTTTGCTTTTTACAATAATATCTTTCAGGACTTTGTTAACGGCATGGCCAAGGTGAATCTGTCCGTTAGCGTAGGGAGGGCCATCGTGCAGAATATATTTAGGCTTGCCAATACGTGATGCGCGAATCTGCTGGTACAGGCCATCAGCCTGCCAGTCACCCAGCCACTGTGCTTCACGCACAGCCAGGTTGGCCTTCATGGCAAACGCCGTGTCCGGCAGGTTCAGGGTCGGTTTATAGTCTACGGCGTCCTTGTTGACGCCTCCAGTTTTTGACTCATCACTCATCGCTACATCGTCCAGTCAGGCCAGCAGACAGGCCCGCTGGCTTTGCTCATCATTTTAAATAATAGGAAATTCTTTGGTCTGTTCGCGGTACTGCCGCAACTGCTCCACATCATCCAGAATGCCTGCTTTTAAAGCATCCAGAGAGGGGTAATTTTTTTCATCATGCAAATAATGCAGGAAGGTCACCCGTACCAGCAGGCCATACAAATTAGCCGACAGCTCGGGGAAGTGTACTTCCAGCCGCCAGCTTGGCGTTTGCTGCGCAATGGCCGGACGCGTACCCACATGGCCAGCGCCAAACAGGCTGTGCGGCAAATAGCCGTGTATGCCTTTCTGTTCCGATTGCTGTGCCACAATCTCGGTTAGGGCAGGTTCACGCGCGGTTTGTACATCCACCGCATAAATGCCCCGTAAACAGGGTGTTAGGCGGTTTAAAGCAATATTGATGGTGGGAAAATCCAGTGTGCGGCCAATCTGGTCGCCATACTGCACCCGCCCGGTAATACTGTAGGGACGTCCCAGCAGGCGGGCAGCCGCCTGAAAATCCCCTTCCCGCAAGGCCTGACGAATACGCGTAGAACTCACCCGTTCTCCATCAATGGTGACAGTTTCCAGGTTTTCAATTGGAAAGCCATAGCCACGCAGGAAGTTGCTGTCACCAGCACGGTCACAGCCAAAACGGAAGTCGTCACCCAGCACTAATGAGCGGGCATTCAGCTGGTTTTTCAGTAAATCGGCAAAGGCACGCGCCGTTAGCGAGCGGAAGGCTTCATCAAAACGTACAGTGAGCACATAATCGATATCCAGGCCCTGCAACAGTTCAATTTTTTCGCGCAGCGAAGTAATACGTGGCGGCGCAGCAGTACCCTTAAAAAACTCCAAAGGTTGCGGCTCAAACAGCATCACCAGGGTTTTTAATTGTTTTTCCTCAGCTGTCCGTTTTAGCGTTCGCAGCATGGCTTGATGCCCTAAATGGACACCATCAAAATTGCCAATGGTTACCGCCATCGGAGGCAACTGTAAACTGGCAGGCAAGGCATGCAGATGAAGCAACTTCATGGGCTTAAAACGGGTAATCCTGATAAAGTGCTATAGTTTGCCAGAATTTGCACGGTTCGTCCTGCTTTGTTTGATTTTTCAACGTGCCCAGCTAAAAAATATACCGTAGTGATGACCTGCCGCATACAAACTTAAAACCCCGAGATACAACTTACACATAACATATCAAACTCCGGGTGACAGGCTTGTTAAAGTGAAGGGCTAAAGGCCATTCAGTCATCCCCTTATGATTATTCAGCCAAAATTGCTGCCCGGAACCCTATGCCTGTGTATGCTCATCGGCTGCAGCCAGCCTTCCGGTAGTGCTGCGGACAGCGCCAGCAACGCCGTACAATATGTTTCGGCAGATGCACTGCCCTTTGCCATACATCCGCTAGCCAGTTTTGATGAACCATGGGCCATGGCATTTTTAGCGGATGGTCGCCTGCTGGTAACGGAAAAGAAAGGACAGCTCAAACTGTTTGACCCTAAAACTAAAAATAGTCATGAAATCACGGGTGTTCCAGCCGTGGCTTACGGTGGCCAAGGTGGGCTGGGTGATATTGTGCTGCACCCGCAGTTTAAGCAAAACAAACTGGTTTATTTCAGTTATGCCGAAGCGGACGATGCTGATAAAGGTGCTGTGGTTGCCCGGGCCAGCCTCAACCTGGATGCACAGGGTGGTGGCCAGCTATCCGGCATCCAGACCATCTGGCGACAAACCCCTAAAGTTTCCAGTAACGGTCACTATGGACACCGCATTGCCTTTGATAAGGACGGCATGCTGTGGATTTCTTCCGGGGAGCGGCAAAAGTTTGACCCGGCACAGGATATGAACAGTAACCTGGGCAAGATGATTCGCCTGCATGATGATGGCCGTATCCCTGCCGATAACCCCTTTGCAAGTAAGGGTGGCATCAGCGCACAAATATGGAGCCTGGGCCACCGTAACCCGTTGGGTATTGCCTTTGACGGCACGGGCCAGTTGTGGGAAATAGAAATGGGACCTAAAGGTGGTGATGAGTTAAACCGCATTGAAAAAGGCAAAAACTACGGCTATCCGGTTGTGTCCAATGGTGATCATTACAGCGGCATCCCTATCCCGGATCACCATACCCGCCCGGAATTTGCCGCACCGCTGATTAGCTGGACGCCGGTTATTTC
>JASLIR010000368.1 GCA_030152125.1 Alkanindiges sp. | reverse complement strand
CGCAGGCTTGCCGCGACCAACCGCCTGCCCCAGTTCATTCATCTTCTGCTTAAAGTGACTGGAATTATGATGCATGGAGCCTTCGCCATTAATCACCAGTACATCATAATCATCATGCGTCACCAGTTGCCCAGCCGGTTTTAGCAGCTTGACCATATAGTCTGTTACCGCAGCACAACCACCGTGGTATTCGGAATGATCGCCGACAAATTTAATATTCAGGCGCTGCGCCGGCTGTGCGATAACAGGAAGCTGCTTAGCCGTCACTTGCTGAAAAACAGCGTATTCTTCGTCCCAGCCATGCCGTGGTGACGGCTTGCTGTCTTCCCAGTAATGTGCAGATTTTGCTGCATCGCCACACTGGTCAGTAAACTGAAAGCCATAATAGCCAGTTGCAGCTACTGCATGATGCTGGGCACAAATCCATACCGTAGTCATGCCGGCGCTGGGTGCACGCTTTAAATGCCCAAGCAGCGCCGTCTGTTCCTGTTCCGGGAAAAATGCCAGACGTGTGCCTTTGGCCTGCAAGCGCGACGCAGTTGACCAGCGGTGAAAGAACACCCACGGCTGAATGCCGGAAAGCACCACATCCACCCCGGGCACGGTAATGTCATATTTTTCTACGTCAGCACCCGGGCGCACATGCAGACTCACCTTACTGCCATAGTCGGCATCATAAGGTGCATCAATATTAAAATTATTAAAGCGGATGACAGCATCATGCTGGTCAATTGCCACACCGTGCCCATGTGCAATCTCACAACTGGAATTGCCGACGATAGCCAGCTTGGGCACTGCATAGACCTGCTGCCATACATCAGCCTGTGTTTGCTGTACCCGTGCATAACTTTGCAGGGTGATATGGGCTTTTTGTGCCAGTTCAGGTGTGGTATCCGGCTGCTGTAGCACATACCAGGCAATTGCCGGAATGTCTTCAACAAATTCGTTTAAAACCACAGTGCGCTGATTATTTAACAGTGGCTGCAGGCGGTCATACGCCTGCAGACGGAACAAGGCGCATGCCAGCGTAAACAGAAACTTCTGATCCATTTTCTGCCCACTGGCAAAATCCAGTAGCTTATACAAGAAACCGCTATCCAGCCCCGAAAGCGTCACTGATAGATAAAAAGCATGCTTTAATGCTGTACTAAATACACTGCTTTCAGTAATCAGCTGATCAGCCAGCCATCTGGCTTCATCACCAAAGTAACCAAAACGCACACACATATCCAGAAACAGCTCGTTAGCAGTTTCTGTCAACTCCGGGATACTTCTGAGCAACACTAAAGCCAGCAAAGCCTCTTTAAGCAGGTTGTGCTGGGGTAACACCCAGAACAGTTTGCGTACCAGCTTATCCAGCCCGGTATGGCCCTGCGTCACTTGCAAGGTGCGCAGTAACAGCGTCAGGGCATCCCGGTAAAAGCCACAGCGAATCAGAATGGTAATCCATTCATTATAAAAATTAAAATCCGGCACACTGCCTGGCTCAGCAGACAAATATTTTTTCTCATCCGCCGAATAGTACGGCAGCGCCCGCTGGTAGTTGAGCAGGCTTTCTTCTTCCAGTTCCAGTAAAGTACATACCATGCCCAGACGGTAATACACTTTCACATTAATATAACCAGCCTCCAGCGCCTGCTGATAAGCCTCTTTCGCCTTTTGCCAGTCCTGGGTACGTTCATGGGCAAAGGCCAGCTGAAACCACAGGGCCGGGTCACTATCAATACTCAGGGCATACTGATAGGTTTTTTGCAGCACATCCCAGTGTTTTAAGCGGGTAGCAATATGCGCCAGTTTAGGGTAGTCCTGCACTGTAAGCTGGCTGGCATCCAGTAACTGTAATAACAGCTGTTCAGCCTGCTCAAATTCACGCTGGCGAATACACAGGTCTGCCTGCTGCAAAGTCGAACGTGATTCATCACTTAACTCAACAACTGCCACTGTTTGTAATAACTGTTCGCTACTCATCGTATCTCAATACATTTATTGTTTATTGCATGCTTGTCTATTGCATGGTGCTGACTAAACATGAATAACACGCTACCAGAAAATCCCTGACAAATTATTTTAAGCCCAAGGCTATGCACTATATAATTTTATGCTTTAATCAGGCTACTGTTTCTATTTAAAAATATTGTGTTGCAATGACCAGCAATCCCCCGAATATTCAAACGCAAGATAAATCACCCCTTAAAATTGGTGTTCCCATGTTTGGCTACCAGCATTTTGATCATTGCGCACGCCAGTTGCTCAACAGCGGCTTTTATACGGCCAATCTGGGTGACAATATGCAGTCTATTGCCATCCGCAAGCTGCTCAAGCGCTGCGGTGTGGCTGATGAGCGCGTGGTGTCGGTTAACCGCGATACGCTGGCCAGTTATGATGGCGAAGCAGTGGCCATGATCATGAATGGCGTATTCCCGGAAAGCAGCTTTCCCATACCTGCCCAGGTAACCCCCATTTTTATTGGCCTGTGTGTACGCGAACCCACCATTGAGCGTTTCCGGGATTATTTTATCCAGCATCAGCCCATTGGCTGCCGCGACATTACTACCCAGCAATTATTTGAAAAATACGGCGTGCAGGCCTACG
>JASLIR010000360.1 GCA_030152125.1 Alkanindiges sp. | reverse complement strand
GTGATTCACCAGCACAAACGTAAATTTCCTTAAACCTGAATAAATAGCAGTAAGGTGTATGCCTAATCAGGCATACACGGCACGGTAAATAGCAAGCGCATCTGCTTCCGTTACTTCGCGCGGGTTGTTGACCAGCAGGCGGGTTTGCAGCATGGCGTCGCGGGCCAGCATGGGCAGGTCATCTTCCGGTACATTCAGCGCATTCAGGCGGGTAGGGATATTGCTGTAGCAGATATGCTGCTCCAGCCGGTTAATCAACTGCTCGGCTAAGTTGGCGTCAGTCCCTTTGGCATCCGGTTTTAAAGCCAGATACAGTTCGGCATACTGTTTGGCTGCAAATTTCAGGTTAAAGCGCAACACTTCGCACAGTACCAAGGCATTGGATAGGCCATGCGAAATATGGTAATGCCCACCCAGTGGATAGGCCAGCGCGTGTACCGCAGCCACTGGCGCATTGGCAAAAGCCTGACCGGCCATCATGGCGCCCAGCAGCATGTTCTGGCGCGCTTCCAGGTCTTTACTTGAATGAATGGCACTTTGCAGGTTTTTATCCAGCAGAATCAATGCCTGTTTGGCCAGGGTATCGGAATAAGGGTTCTTTTTAATCTTGCTGGTATAGGCTTCTATGGCGTGTACCATGGCATCAATACCGGTGGCAGCGGTTACTGCCGCTGGCAAGCCCAGTGTCAGTTCGGCATCCAGCAGGGCAATGTCCGCATAAAGTACTGGTGATACCACACCCATTTTGGTGGTTTCGCCGGTGGTAACAATCGCCACCGCGGTGACCTCCGAGCCTGTACCTGCGGTGGTAGGAATCTGGATTAAGGGCAGGCGCGTACCTTTAATATTACCTACGCCATAAATGTCGCTCAGGGCTTGCTGCTGGCCGGGATTGGCCAGAATGGCAATCAGCTTGGCCACATCCATGGAACTGCCTCCACCATAGCCGATCACGCCGTCAATCTGCTGCTGCTTAGCCAGTTCAACGGCAGCCAGTACCACATGGTCCGGTGGGTCGGCCTGAACCTGATCATAAATAGTGACCTGAATCTGCTGTTGTTGCAGGCTATCAAGTGCATCGGTATGCAGCTGGTTGCTAACAATACCTGCGTCGGTCACAAACAACACATGTTTGATGCCCAGGCGCTGGCAATGTGCGCCCAGCTGGTGTCTGGCACCTGCTTCACACACAATTTGCCTTACTGTTTCAAATACAAATCCCTGTATGCTCAATTCATTCACCTGTCATTACTTGCCATTATGTGCAGCACTACCGGATTGTGGCATGTTTTATATTCTGATTCTAATACAACATTGTGCTGCACTGTATAGCTGAATCGACCATGGCTCGGCTATACTCGGGCTGTTATTGCTAAAAGGTACCTGGTCAGCATGCCGTATCGTGTGTTATGTGTTTGTTTGGGGAATATTTGTCGTTCGCCCACGGCAGAAGTAGTGTTACGGCAATATGCAGCCAAGGCGGGCCTGGATGTTGAGATAGACTCGGCTGGCACCAGTAACTACCACCCCAATAAGGCACCGGATTTGCGCAGTCAGAAGCATGGCAAGGCACGTGGCTATGACCTGTCAGCCTTGCGTGCGCGCCAGATTACTGCACAGGATTTTGAGTCATTTGACCTGATTCTGGCCATGGATCACAACAATCTGGCCGATTTGCAGGATTATTATCGGCGCCTTGGCCGGCAGGATCGCTTGAAGGCAACCCTGGCCCTGATGAGCCAGCATGACACGCAGTTTCCACAGCAGGCGGTACCGGACCCTTACTATGGCGAAGCCAGTGATTTTGACCGGGTGATTGACCAGTGTGAAAGTTCGGCACAGGCATGGGTAGCACAATGGCTGCGTACTTTGAACAAGCAACGGGCTTAAGGGGCAGTGCGTGTTAATATTTGAGCAGAATGCCAGCCTGAAAGCATTAAACACATTGGCCTTACATAGCACTGCAAAGTATCTGGCTACAGTGGACAGTGAGCAGGATTTACATGATGTATTAACTTCGGTAACTGCCAGACGCCTGCCGGTGTTTATTCTGTCCGGTGGCAGTAATGTGTTGTTAAGTGAATATATCAATGCGCTGGTGATCCATCCGGTGTTAAAGGGTATCCGTGTTGTGCAGGAAACAGACCGGCATGTGCTGGTAGAAGTGATGGCTGGTGAAGAGTGGCATCCGTTTGTGCAGCACTGTATTCAGCAGCAATGGTACGGGTTGGAAAACCTGTCGCTCATTCCAGGTTATGTGGGGGCAGCCCCCATTCAGAATATTGGTGCGTATGGTGTGGAAGCCGGTGAATATATTGAGCATATTCGCGCCTGGCATATTGCCGAGCAGCGCTGGTATAGCCTAAAGCCGGAACAGTGTGGCTTTGCCTACCGCGATAGTATTTTTAAGCAGCAGGCAGGGCAATGGGTGATTAGCCGGGTGACCTTTCGCCTGAATAAGCAGCCAAGGCTGGTACTGTCTTATGGTGATGTGCAGCAACAGGCGGGGCGCTACCCAACCGCACGCTCGGTGGCCAATGCCATTATCAATATCCGCCAAAGCAAGCTGCCGGAACCCAAAAAGATTGCCAATGTGGGTAGTTTTTTTAAAAATCCCACTATTTCTGCAACACAATTTACAGGCTTGAAACAGCAATACCCACAGTTAAATGGCTATCCTCAAGGCCCCGATCTGGTCAAGGTGGCTGCTGGCTGGCTGATTGAGCAGGCGGGCTGGAAGGGC
>JASLIR010000312.1 GCA_030152125.1 Alkanindiges sp. | reverse complement strand
CTGCCGGCATGAAACTGGTTTCCACCATGATGTCTGGCGATCGATTGCCACGCATTGCACTGGTTGATTTAACCCGGCCACAGCCTGCCAACCCACAACCCTGGTACAACGTATTCGGTCACAATATTCGCTGGAAAGCCGGCGAGTTTGCCCTGCACTTTAGTGAGGACGTCCTTACCCAGAATCTGCCACATGTAGATGCCAGCCTATCCAGGTTTATGGAAAAAAGCCTTTCGGCCCAGGTAGAGCAAAAAAATATTTTTAGTGTGAGCCAGCAGGTAAAAAAAGAAGCCTTGCACTTGCTACCCATGGGCAAACCCACCATTCGAATGGTCGCCGAGCGCATTAATATGAGCCCACGCTCCCTGCAGCGCCATCTGGAGGAGGAAGGCATGGCCTTTGGTGCCCTAATTGACTCACTACAGCTTAACCTGGCTCAGGAGTATTTAAGTACCAGTAGCCGCAGCCTGTTTGAAATTGCCCTGCTGACCGGCTTTTCCAACCAGAGCAACTTTAGTAATGCCTTTAAACGCTGGACCAGCCATACGCCAAAGCAATACCGCATGAATACTCAGCCACCAGCAAACGAAGCACCTAAAAACTAAAGCAGCTTTTTAATGCCTATCGCACGGGGTAGCGTCCCTTTTAGCAGAACTTGCCCCCTTTTATGTATAGTCAAACCATCCGATTGCTCATACAGGCATAAGGCTTTTTACGGTCTTGCACTGCTTTAGCCGCAGCTCAGGGCCAAGCCCACAAAGTCCATCAAGTTTTCGGATGCCTACGGCCTAAAAAGCGCAAAAAACGCCTTCGCAAGTGAAGGCGTTTTTTCGTTGGGTCTGGAAGGCTGAGCCCTCCAGACCACCCAAATTCAAAGCAACCAGCCTGCAAAAGATTCAACCATGTATTTGTATGAGAAACTGACTGATTTAGCTATATAAGTAGAGAGATGTATTAACTTCATTCCAGCCAGGGGAGATGGTGGCTAAACCCGGCATGCAGATAAAAAAAAGCTCACGCGGGAGCGTGAGCTATAAAACGAATATATGGTGGCTATGGCGAGACTCGAACTTGCGACCCCAGCATTATGAGTGCTGTGCTCTAACCAACTGAGCTACATAGCCTTAAACGTGGTGCGCATTATCATGATTTCCAATCTTTCAGTCAAGTCTTAATGAGCAAAAAGACAGCAGTCAGACAACGCATTTAAAATTTAGATGAAGTGAGTCTATAAGCCGGGTTCTGTCGAGGACGATCATTCCTCTAGGCGTATCGTCACCAATACGCTCAAGCAACCTACCCGAATCCAGCGCGGGCCACGCCAATGGATTCCTATTTGGTCTTGCTTCAGGTGGGGTTTGCCATGCCATCAACGGTTACCCGTGATGCGGTGCGCTCTTACCGCACCCTTTCACCCTTACCTTATGGAAAACCATAAGGCGGTCTGCTCTCTGTTGCACTTTCCGTCGGCTTTCACCGCCCAGGCGTTACCTGGCACCATGCCCTATGAAGCCCGGACTTTCCTCCCCTGCTTTAATCCGAAGATCTCCACAGCAGCGACCGTCCAACTCACTTCAAGGCGCGCATAGTAGCAAAAAAAACTAATCTGTGCTGATATTTTTTTCCTGTTGCAACTGCTGGTACTTGGCCAGCAGCTCATTCTGGCTTTCCACATGCTCAGGATCATGCGGAATACAGTCTACCGGGCAAAATAACTGGCACTGTGGCACATCATGGTGTCCTACGCATTCAGTGCACAGCGCAGGGTCAATCTCGTAAATTTCTGCCCCCATATAAATGGCCTGATTGGGGCACACAGGTTCACATACATCGCAATTGATGCATTCCTCTGTGATTTTAAGCGACATTCGGTTGTAGGGCCCGGTGCAAGCCTTTACCAGCCGCCAGCCGCATGCTTTTCAGCAAAGGCCTTGGTTACAGCTGCCGGTACAAACTTGGTCACATCACCCTTTAAACGGGCAATTTCCCGTACCAGAGTGGAGGAAATAAAAGACAGATGCTCGGAAGGTGTCAGGAAAACCGATTCAAACTGGTTATCCAGCTGGCGGTTCATGTTCGCCAGCTGAAACTCATACTCAAAGTCGGATACCGCACGCAAGCCACGCAATACGGCGGTGGCTTTCTGCTCCCGGAACAGGTTCACCAGCAGGCCACTAAAGCCAATCACCTCAATATTATTGACATGTCCCAGCGCCTGATGCGTCAGTGCCACACGCTCTTCCAGGCTGAATACCGGATTTTTGTGATGACCTGCTGCAATGGCAACAACAACGGTATCAAACATTTTGGCGGCGCGTACCACCAGGTCAACGTGTCCATTGGTAATAGGATCAAAGGTTCCTGGATAAATAACTCTTGTTGCCATCAACTGACTCATCCGCATGACGTATGCGGACTAGTGTAGCAAAAACTTGTTTTATAAGATAAGTCAGAACCCTGCTTAAGCAAAAATAAATTAGCTGCCCTCTCCTAGCTAAATCAGCCCTAGGCATACATTCCAGAACACAGCAAACGTAGATTAAGGCTCCTCAATCACCATCAAACAACTAATAGCCCCTGTAAAAATACTGCATTTTACGGCAAAATACGCAGTAACGAGGAAAATGAATGTTATGAGTAATACAAAAGCAAAAACCAATAGTACGATTGCGCAAAATCGTCGCGCCCGCCATGACTATTTTATTGAAGAAAAGTTTGAGGCCGGTATGGCCTTACAGGGCTGGGAAGTTAAATCCCTGCGTGCGGGCAAAATGAGCCTGTCTGATAGCTATGTTATTTTTAAAAATAATGAGGCATTCCTGTTTGGTAGCCAGGTCGTGCCGTTATTGTCGGCATCCACCCACGTGATACCGGAAGCCAGCCGCACGCGTAAACTGTTGCTGTCGCGCCGCCAGATTGAAATGCTGATGGGCGCGGTTAACCAGAAAGGGTATTCCTGTGTACCATTATCCTGCTACTGGAAAGGTCCGCTGGTCAAATGTGAGATTGCGCTGGTAAAAGGCAAGCAGCAGCATGACAAACGCGCGACTGAAAAAGAGCGTGACTGGTCACGCGAAAAGCAGCGCATTATGCACCGCTAGACCATTCACTTTAAACACCGAAACACTTTTAAGCTGTCTCATTATTCTGCGAGCCTCACCTTGCGCGGCAACGCCGCTCATC
>JASLIR010000276.1 GCA_030152125.1 Alkanindiges sp. | reverse complement strand
CCCTGCTGCCCCAGCACTTGAATGCCGTAGCGGATGCCAGCATCCTTTCCGACAATGTGCAGGAAGTACTGGCAACCGTGCGCATGCTGGCCAAACAGCCCCAGCACTCACTGGGTGCCTATGTAATTTCCATGGCGGAATATCCAAACGATGTACTGGCAGTGATGCTGCTGCAGAAAGAGGCCGAAATTAAGCACCCCATGCGGGTGGTACCGCTGTTTGAAACCCTGAAAGACCTGAACAACGCTGCCGATAGCCTGAACCAGCTGCTTAGTATCGACTGGTACAAGCAGGCCATTAGCGACCCGAAAAGCGGCCAGGCCAGACAGGAAATCATGATTGGCTATTCCGACTCAGCCAAGGATGCCGGTTTTCTGGCAGCCAACTGGGCGCAATACCGCGCACAGGAACAGCTTACGCAAGTGGCGGCAAAACATGGCGTCACCCTGACCCTGTTTCACGGCCGTGGCGGCTCCATCAGCCGTGGCGGTGCGCCCACCCACCAGGCCTTGCTGTCGCAGCCACCGGGTTCGGTTAAAGGCGCTATTCGGGTTACGGAACAGGGCGAAATGATCCGCTTTAAATTCGGCATGCTGGGCATTGCCTTGCGCAACCTGGAACTGTACGCCAGCGCCACTCTGGAAGCGACGTTACTGCCACCACCGAAAGCCAAAACCGAATGGCGCGAAATGATGGATAACATGACGCAGGTGGCGGTACAAACCTACCGTGAAACCGTGCGCGAGAATCCCTTGTTCATCCAGTACCTGCGCACCGTAACACCGGAACTGGAACTGCAAATGCTGCCACTAGGGTCACGCCCGGCGCGGCGCAAGGTATCCGGTGGCATTGAATCCTTGCGTGCTATTCCGTGGGTGTTTGCCTGGACGCAGGTACGCCTGATGTTACCGGCATGGCTGGGCACCGGGCGTGCCATCAATACGGCCATACAGGCCGGGTTGCAGGACAGCATTCATGACATGAAGCAGAACTGGCCATATTTCCAGACCATTCTGGACATGCTGGAAATGGTGCTGGCCAAGGCGGATGGCAATATCACCGCTTATTATGAATCACGCCTGACCCGCGATGCGCAACTGGTAACACTGGGCAAGGAGCTGCGTCGCCGGCTGGACAGTGCCACCGACACCCTGCTGCATGTGATTGATGAACAGGAACTGCTTAAAAATGCCCCGGTGCTCAAGCGCTCGATCACCGTACGCACGCCCTATGTGTTACCACTGCATTTATTGCAAGCCGAACTGATGCACCGCCGCCGCGAAAGTGGCAGTGATGCCTATGACCATGCCCTGATGGTGACGATTGCCGGGATTGCTGCGGGCTTAAGGAATACGGGCTAAGCATTCATTAATGCCTCAGCAAATATACATCACACCGGATAGATACTGGCTTGGCTGGCTGAATTAGTTGACTTCGTTGGCCTCGTTGGCTAACTGAAACTTTTTAAATGTTTGCCAGTATTTATCCTGATAAATATCGTATTTGACCAAAAACTGGCTTGCATATTTTGCAGCAACTGCATGCAGGGTTTTTGATGGTTTTCTAAAATCTGCACATGCAAAATAAATGGTTCTTAAACTGTCTGCTGTTTCTCTGGCCACATTCAAATACCCATCAACATCTTTTAACTCAAGCATCACATCGCTTTCCAGATCATCCAGCCCCTCATAGGCAGCACTATCCGGCAACCCGTTATTATCTGACCCGTCATAACCAATCTCTATTTTAACAATCCAGGGGTGTGACACCTTACTATCCCACGCCAGTAATGAGGTGTTAACTACAGCCAGCGCAGGCAAGCCATTGTTTAATGTGGCCTCCAAGCCTGCATAGCTGTCATTTTCAGTATCCTTTCTGAAAGTCGCATATTTTTTCAAATGTGCCTGCTCTCGCTGTAATAAATACGCTTGAAGCTCACTGATTGCTAAACATGGTTTTTGTGCATCATCCGGGCCAATGACTGTTAAGTGCTCTATCAGCGTCACCGCATTTAACTCTCCAAGATAATTATCCAGAAAGATATAAACCCCGTTGCTGACTGTATATTTTTCTTCTTCATCAAAACCGTCATAAACAACCGATAAATCAATGAGCTCTGGATATTCAGCTGATTCATTGACATAGAAAGACAAATTATCGCCGCTAAAACTAAAACCTGACATATCAATGGAAAAACTATCGCCATCAGCAGCAGGCTGTTTAAGTGCAGTAAATTTCCAGTTAGCTAAACTGGGGGCGCTTGCAACCAGTTCTTCGGCAAATATTATATTTTTGATATTGCCGTCGGGCGTAAAAATAAGCTCGGCAGTTTTATCTCCTGACATACCAGCCAAAAAATAAATACCTTCTTTGATGGTATCCAGTTGGGGTGATAATTTATCAAAAAAGTCTTCTTCAAGATTTTCCTGATTTTTAACCGCAGCAAAAAACGCTTTCTCATGTTGTTGGAACCAGTTCCAGAAATTAGCATACATATTTTCAGGTCTCTGTATTTTAAGGACTATAGGCTGTTGATATATGAATAGCACTATCGGCTAAAATTGTAGCAGACAAGGCAAAAAGCACAGACAATGACAACACCTTGTTAAACATAATTTTCCGGTTTATTTAACCGGGTAGATTTAAATCCCTTTTACAGTATCCTTCACCAAAAACACATGCGGACTCCAGCAAAAACACATCTGCACTTTTTAGAGTAAATCACCCCTAAAAAGTTGATGCGGAGTCTGCTGTGGCGCTTTTACCAGAACATCATAGTCATACCACGGCACGTATTGTGCTGTTAAACCCGCCACATACTGCCATTGGCAGCCGCGTGCCGGATGATCACCTGCCCCCGCTGGGCCTGCTTTGCATTGGCGGCCCCTTACTGGATGCTGGCTATCAGGTTGGACTGCTGGATGCCGATTATGCCAACCTGCGCCATCACGACATTATTGAACAACTGGCAGATAAACAGCCAGACCATGTGCTGATTGGTCATTCCGGTTCCAGTTCAGTGCATCCCACGGTGATGATTCTGGCTGAACTGATTAAAAAGAAACTGCCGGACTGTATGATTATTTATGGCGGGGTTTATCCCACCTATCACTACCAGGACATTTTGCAGGAATGTCCGGCCATCGACTTTGTGGTACGCGGTGAAGGGGAACAAACCTGCCTAAGCCTGATCAATGCCCTCACCCGGCAACAGGATTTAATGACGGTTGCAGGCATTGCCTTCCGGCAGTACTCCCGTACAGATGCCCGCCTGCAGGCGGGTTGCTGGCCGGTTATTGCCACAGCGGCCGCCAGTATGATCAGTTGCCTGGATGACTATCGCATCGGCTGGGAACTGATCGACTTTAAAAAATACAGCTATTGGGGCGGCAAACGTGCCGTGGTGGCACAGTTTTCCCGTGGCTGCCCCTACCTGTGCAGTTATTGCGGTCAGCGCGGTTTCTGGACTAAATACCGGCATCGTGACCCGGTTAAATTTGCCCGGGAGCTGGCGGATTTACATCGCAAGCATGGGGTGGAACTGATTAATCTGGCCGATGAGCTGCCTACCGGCTCACGCAAGGCGTGGAAAGCCTTTTTAGTGGCCCTGATTGCCGAAAATGTAAACCTGCTGATTGTTGGCTCCACCCGCACCAGCGACATTGTGCGTGATGCCGAATTTTTGCACCTGTACAAACAGGCCGGGGTAATCCGCTTTTTGCTGGGCATAGAAAGCTATAACGAAAACACCCTGGCGCAAATTAAAAAAGGCGCATCCATGTCGGAAGATTATCAGGCCATTCGCCTGCTGCGCCAGCATGGTATTTTATCTATGGCTACTTATGTCATTGGTTTTAGCGAAGAACACCACCGCGATTTTTACCACGCCATGCGCCACTTACTGGTGTACGACCCGGACCAGATTCAAATCCTGTATGCCACCCCGCATCGCTGGGTACCATTTTATGATGACATCATGCAGCGCCAGCTGGTACAGCTGGACACCCGCTACTGGGACTATAAACACCAGGTGATTGATAACCCGCATATTGCACCGTGGCTGGTATTTTTGTGGGGCAAACTGATTGAGGCGGTATTGCAGGGGCGCTGGACAGCCTGGAAACGCGTACTGTTCAGCCGGGATAAAGAGATTAGCCATGCCTTGCGCTGGTATACCCGGATGGGACGACGAGTGTGGCTGCGGGAATGGTGGGATTTTTTATACAAAAAACGCCCCAAACGTACAGGTATTGCACTGGCGGACTATTATGGCGGCAGCCTGTCGCAGCACGAATACGCACTGGCTAAAGCTGCCCGGCGTATTCCACTGCACCAGCAAATAGATGCCATTCAGCCTGCATCAGCCACCCGCACTTAAAGGCAAAGGCAAGTCATGGTACAGAGGGTGGCGGTTTGCGGCGCCCTGGCTACCACAAACCACTCAGGCAAGCTAAGCCCGGCTACACGGCGTAAGCTGCCTCCAGCTCGGCAAGCGCCTCACCACAGTAGGGCGCCAGGCGCTGGATATGCGGCAGGGTGGCGCTTGCGGTAATACACAGATTCAGCCGCTCCGCATAGGACATGATGGTGATGTTAAGTGCCTGCCCGTCCAGCGGGATCGATACTGCATGCCACTCCTCCAGGGTCAGGCCGTTGTAATACAGCTTGTTGCGTGGTGCGGCAAGGTTGGAAATCACCACATTGAACATCGGCTTGACCCGGCTGCTCATGCCCGTTACCAGCCCCGCGCCAAACGGTGCCATCAGCATTGCGGTATAGGCGATTACTGCCGACCCGGACATCCGGCTCATGTGCGCCTTTGCGCTGACTGTAGACTCGATAATGGCTGCAAAGCGTGCCCGCACGTCATCAATATCCGTGGCCAGCGTTGCCAGCGCCATGGTGGTAGCGTTGCCTTCCGCATCCTCAGAGTCCTTGGGCCGGAACGACATCGGCATCCCGGCAACCAGCGGCTTGTCAGGTAGCTCACCCACCTCGGTCAGGTAACGGCGCAACCCACCCGCACAAATGGCAAGAATAACGTCGTTAACCGTTCCGCCAGCACGTTTGGCAAGTGCACTAATACGCTCCATTGCAAAGGATTGTGTTGCAATACGGCGCTCGGCGCTAATCGGGCCGTTCAGGATGGAGCGCGGTGCAGAAAACGGCGTGACCAGGCTTTTTTCTGCCTCACTCAGGCCAGGAATGATGGTACGGGCTGCCGATCCGGCCATCCCGCCATACATGCGCCATACCGCCTGAATTCCCGAAACCTGTGCATTCACCTGTCGCACCGAGGCAAGGATTGACTGCATCAGCAGGCTGGTCACATCGCTGCCAGCATTGGCTTCCGCCTCCTTACCTGGGCTGACAGGCCGGGCGCGCCGGGCTTCACGATAGGCCCAGATTGCCGGGCGGCCACGCTCGGCAGGGTCTTCCGACATGACCTTGCGGGCTAGGCGCACCGTGGCAATACCATCCAGTAGGGCGTGATGTCCCTTGATATACAGGGCAATGCGCCCATCATTCAGTCCTTCAATCAGGTGCAGCTGCCACAAGGGCTGGCTGCGGTCCATGCGAATCCCGTGCAGGCGCGACACAAGAACGCCAAGTTCGCGCTGGCCACCCGGCTGCGGCAATACATGGCGCTGCATATGGTAATCAAGGTCCAGTTGCTTAACGCTTTCCCAGCGCGGCAGCAGGCGGCTGAATGCTGCCGATTCGAGACGGCGGTCAAATGGGGTAACTGCAGTTGTTTCTGCGCGGAAATGCTCCCAAAGCGCCTGCACAAAGTCCGGCCCGGCCTCCGGCGGTAAGCGGAAAATATCCAGGTGCGCAATATTCATCAGGTTCTTGTCTGACTCTCCCCACAGGAATGCGGCATCAAGCGGGCTTAAGGGTTTGCTGGTCATTGGGTTGTCTCTGCGAGTTACGAGTAGTGAAGCTTGCTTGTTGTAGGCGAGCGCGACATTGTCAGGTTCCATGGCGATATCTCTGTGCGGCGATATCTGGCTCGGCAGAACTCCATTCTCTCCATGCCTTGATAATACTATAAATTCTAAAAAAGAACTTATAAAAGTAATGTAAGCCTGTTCGCAAGCTGCTTCATGCTTATAAAAATGGGAGAATTAATTTAGCGTATGCTGTGGGTGTTGCCCGCTATAACCTCACACACCCTGCTGATATAGCCACAGCGCCTGAATTCCGGACTAGCAGCCCCGGCTTAACCGGGCCTAGTCATGTTCATAGCTCAGCGAAGCCGCCATCAGGTTTTCAATTTGCCATACACGATACAGGCTGTTGAATACATGCGTCTGCTCGCCAATTTTTAATATCATCACCGGCAAATCCGGCTGCTGCAAGTCCGTGCAGGCTCGCTGGTTATCCTCCAGCCAGGCCAGGGTTTCCGGCAAGTCAATGCGCTTATCCTTATATTCCGGATAATGCTGCAACATGCGCTGTAAATGCGGCGGGTATTCCGGGTCCAGCCCTTTGGTCCAGCAATCCTGTAAAAAGCTGAGCAGCACTTCACTCCGAAACTCGTCTTCGATGGCATACAGACGCTGTGCCATGATATGCGTGGCCTGCCGGGTAGGCCGGCAAAATGGCGACAGTTTCACATCAACCCGTTTGGACAGGCGCATGGCCATGCCCCAGTCAAAGCGGTCGCGCTGCTGGTACGGCAGGGGGTGCACACGCAGGGTGATATTGTAGTAATCCACCAGTTCACGCTTAAGGTAAGACACAATCAGCCAGGTAACCGGGTCTTCCAGTGTTACATACATATCCAGTTCGGCCTGCCAGGCATGTACTTCAGACAATGAAGCCGGGTCACTGACCAGATGCTCGCCCCACTCAATATGATTAATCATAAAGATCGGCTCGCCCACCAACAATTTCTGCTGCTTTAAACGCCGGGTTAAACGCAGGAAATCATCAATGGCCCGGTACTTGCGCCCACCAAACAGTAAATGGGCACTTAAAACCGGCTCACTGTCAAAACGTAAAGGACGCTCATCCGCAGCAGGTGGCTGCTGTCTGGCCCGGGTGGTAGCCATGTAATGCAGGGTTTTCAGCTTGCCGGTCTGGTTTTGCCACAGCATCAGGAAAAGATCCTGCAACAGGTGCAAATAATCATGGCCGGTTAAGGGAGAGGCCAGTAATACTTCTTTGGCCTGCTGAATCAGCTCCGGGGAAGGGCAGGTGGTTTTTGGATCAAAAATAAAACGGTGCTGATTGGCCAGCACCGCTGCATCAGCAATTGTGTACTGCTGCCAGGCCTCAGGGCTTAAATGGTTTGGCGGTGGCTCGGCAGTATCACTAATCACGATTTGCAGCGGTTTTAATTCATCAACCAGCAGGTTTTCCAGCCGTGCCAGCATTTGCACCACCAGACAGCTATACACATCATCAAAGCGCAAATAAACCGTCAGCCCCTCTTGCGAAGACAGATGCCGCTGCCGGTAACGCCGGTTAAAGAACCATCGTGACCGGACCGGATCAAACCACCTTCGCGCTAGCGACATGTTATTGGCCTCAATATCGTATAAACAGTAGCGTGTTAAGACTCTGGGAAAATATCAGTAACTGCACCGGTAGACGCACTGGATACCAGACGCGCATACTTGGCCAGCACACCACGGGTGTATTTTGCTGCCGGGCGCTGCCACCTAGCCTTACGCTCAGCCAGTTCCTGCTCAGAAACAGCAAAGCTAATTTCGCGGGTTTCGGCATTAATGCTGATGCGGTCACCGGTTTGTACCAGGCCAATCGGGCCGCCTTCAAAAGATTCCGGGGTAATGTGACCCACCACAAAACCATGGCTGCCGCCGCTAAAACGGCCATCGGTAATCAGCGCAACAGACTTACCCAAGCCCTTACCCATTACCGCAGAAGTTGGTGACAGCATTTCGCGCATGCCCGGACCACCTTTAGGCCCTTCGCCGCGAATCACAATCACGTCACCGGCAACTACTTCACCATTTAAAATACCGGCCAGCGCGCCTTCTTCACCCTCAAACACGCGGGCGTTGCCTTCAAACACCAGACCTTCCTTGCCGGTAATCTTGGCTACCGCACCTTCTGGTGCCAGGTTGCCTTTTAAAATTACCAGGTGGGAATCCGCTTTAATCGGCTTGTCAAACGGCATGATAATTTGCTGGTCAGCCGGGTAATCCTGCACATCAGCCAGGTTTTCCGCCAGCGTTTTGCCGGTTACGGTCAGGCAGCTGCCATCCAGCATGCCACTATCCAGCATACGCTTCATCAGGGGCTGAATACCACCAATCGCTACCAGTTCGCTCATCATGTATTTACCGGATGGACGCACATCGGCCAGCAACGGGGTTTCCTTGCCTACGCGTACAAAGTCATCCAGGCTCAGGTCCACATCCACCGTGCGGGCCATACCAATCAGGTGCAGCACGGCATTGGTAGAACCACCCAGTGCAATCACCACTTTAATGGCATTTTCAAATGCGGCCTTGGTCATAATGTCGCGTGGCTTGATGTCCAGTTTTAGCAGGTTAATCACCGCTTCGCCAGCACGTTCACAGTCATTTTTCTTGTCGATGGAAATCGCATCCTGTGCCGAAGAACCCGGCAGGCTCATACCCAGCGCTTCAATGGCCGAGGCCATGGTGTTGGCGGTATACATACCACCACAGGAACCCGGGCCAGGAATAGCCACTTCTTCAATCTGTTTTACCTGAATCTCGTTCAGCTCGCCCTTGGCATGCTGGCCCACCGCTTCAAACACGGAAATAATGTCGGTGTGGCCTTTACCCGGCTGAATCGTACCACCGTATACAAACACGGAAGGGCGGTTTAAGCGCGCCAGGCCCATAATACAGCCAGGCATATTCTTGTCACAGCCACCAATCGCAATCAGGCCATCAAAGCCTTCACAACCGGCTACCGCTTCAATGGAGTCGGCAATAATCTCGCGCGACACCATGGAATACTTCATGCCTTCGGTACCGTTGGCAATCCCGTCGGAAATGGTAATGGTATTAAAAATGACGCCCTTACCACCGGATACGTTTACCCCGGCTTCCGCCAGACGCGCCAGGCCATCAATATGCATATTACACGGGGTCACATTGGCCCAGGTGGACGCAATACCAATCTGCGGCTTTTTAAAATCTTCATCTGTAAAGCCGACCGCACGCAACATGGCACGCGCTGGTGCACACTCCACGCCATCAACAACTTGTGATGAATGTTTGCGTAGATTATCGTTGCTCATGACTCGGTACTCCATCGGCTAGGCTAAACACAGCATTGGCTGGCTAATTGGTTCATTAATATGAACGCTAATTCTATAGACCTACCGTACTTTGCGAAAGTGTTTCGCGCTTTTGTTTCCCACTTATCGTATGTTTTTATGCATTTCCGTTGCCAAAAGCCCTTTTAGGTAAGTGCCATACCCAATTCTGGTGATAGCAGTTTTTTAAGGATGGCTGAATACTAACAAAGCATGCCTTAACACAATACGGCATGTCCGTATAAAGGGATTGCCGGAGGCAATCAGCCGAAATGTCTGATCACAATAATTTAAAGGCATTTCTATTGAAGACATATCAATTAGCTAAAGACGGTTCGACATGAAACAAATCAGTTGGCGCCTGGCTCCTCACCTTGTTTTATTGTCCTCTACCATCCTGATGATTATTGTCACCGTCTATGTCATTCAGCTGGCCTTACAGTTTCCCAGGCTCTCCCCGGCTATCAGCCTGTACAATGAGCAGTTAGTCATTAGCGGCGACGATACAAAACCACAACCGGTTCAGCACTTTATCCTGCCCTCCGGGCACATGGATGCCCAGGCAGAATTGGCCATTGAAGAACCGGACAACCTGCCCAGCCCGCAAGCCTACCGGCAATTTATCCAGCAGCAAAGCCAGTTGGCGAATGCCCTGCAACAGCAACCGTTATTTATTCAAACCGAACAACAGCAAATTCCGCTTCAATCCATCACACGGCATCTGGGTGATTTACCCTTTTTATTCTGGTTCCAGCTGATTGCCGGTGTTGGCGGGGTCATGACCGGTATTGCCGTATTTGCCTTTAGCCGCCCCGGTATTGCTACCGCCTGTTATGCCCTGACCGGTATTGGTTATGCACTGGCAACCCTGGCTGCTGCCTTATACAGCACGCGGGACCTGATTTTGCATGGCCAGCTGTTTGACCGCTTATCCTCCCTCAACCATCTGGGGGTTTATATTTTTGGCGGTGCCTTTATTGCCTTGCTGGCCAATTACCCACGCCAGCTCATTGCTAAAAAATACACCCTGGGTTTTGTGTTGTCTGGCCTCATCGTATGGGTGGTGGGCGAATACCAGTTGCTCAGCATTCCTTTTTACGCACAATGGATGATTATCAGCTATTTATCCATTGGTATGCTGCTGGGCGTTATTCAATGGCGCCACTCCAGCCAGTCCCCGGTTGACCGTGCCTCCTTGCGCTGGTTTTTACTCACTATTTTTGTGTCTACCGGCCTGTTTAGCGCCTGTGTGGTATTTCCCATCACACTGGGCTTTAAAATAGTGGTAGCACAGGGCTGGATGCTGGGCAGCTTCCTGATTATGTACTGGGGGCTGGCACTTGGCCTGCTGCGCTATCGCCTGTTTGACCTGGAAATCTGGTGGCTTTCCATCGTGTCCTGGCTGCTGGGCGGATTATCGGTTTTTATTATCGACCTCAGCCTGATTTCATTGCTGTCCCTCACCAGTCAGGTTGCCCTGCTCATTTCCATTGCCCTTACCGGCTGGCTGTATTTTCCTGTCCGGCAGTGGGCGATGGCACGCATCCAGCGCAAAAACCAGCAGCATGTACAGGACTGGATGCCCCATGTACTGCCTTTACTGATGGAAACCCGCGCGCATGCCGATCAGGAACGGCAAATCCGCCAGCGCTGGCCGGAGATGCTCAAAGCGGTATTTGATCCCTTATATATCGAACCAAGCCAGTTAAATAGCGGGGTGATCAGCCAGTTTGGCCAGCAACTGATTGCACCGGATTTAAGCCTGACTGATGCCCGGCAGAACCTGGCCCTTAACCATAGCGCCCGTGGGCAGCGCCTGTTTAACCGGCAGGACATCCATGCCCTGAATGCACTGGTCAATATTACCCAACTGGCATTATCGGTCGCCAAAGCACGGGATACCGGTGCCCGACAGGAACGCGAGCGCATTGCACGCGATATTCATGATGACCTGGGGGCACGCCTGCTGTCGCTGCTGCAACACAGTAACCAGCAGCAGCAATGTATTATCCGTGAACTACTGGACGACATCCGCCATTTGCTGAATAGCCTGGATGGCGAGGATATTTTTATTGAGGATGCCATTGCCACCTGGCGCGCCGAAATTGGCGCACGGGTACTCAGCACCAGCATCCAGTTACACTGGCACCATAACCTGCTTATCCTGCCTATTCTCACGGCATTTGAATTTCACCACCTGACCCGTATTTTACGTGAGGCGGTGACCAATGCCCTGAAACATACCAGCCTGCACAATTTGTATATTAATATCTATAGCCTGAACAATCTGGACCTGCATATCTGTATCGAAAATGACGGTGCTTACACAGATGCAGGCTTTTCATCGGGTCGTGGCTTACAAAACATGCTGCGTCGTGCAAAATCACTGAATGGGGATATAGACTGGCAATATGGCCAGCGCTACCGCCTGTTTATACAGGTGAAGCTGAGTAATGCCGGCATGCCTTTATCCAGTGACTACCGCAGCTTACCAGTCATCGAAGGATGCTTACATGACTAACCCGCCTGTTACCGATGCGCCTTCCTCTGCCCTGCGGCTGTGGATTGTGGATGATGACCTGCTGTTTTGTGATTACTTAAGCCAGATTCTTAGCCAGCAACAGGTGTATACCGTAGTAGGCATGTCGCACCGGCTGGCAGATGCCTACCGTGACCTGAGCCATAACCTGCCCGACCTGGTAACGGTGGATTTAAGCCTGCCGGATGGTTCCGGCGTGGAGCTGATTCAATGGCTGCAACAGCACTACCCCAAGTGCAAGAAAATGGTGGTGTCGCTGTGGGGTAATGACGACCTGGTATTTAAATCCTTTCAATACGGTG
>JASLIR010000213.1 GCA_030152125.1 Alkanindiges sp. | reverse complement strand
CCGGTTTGTTAAGCGGTGACCGGGTAACTGGTCTGTTCCAGCAGTACGAAACCAAGACGGTTGGTGAAAACAAACAGTTGCTGATCAAGAATGGTTATGTGGTACAGGATGGTAATGGCGGCAGCAACTATTCGGTAGTGCAGCAAACCAGTAATGATGGCGTGATTACTGCGCATTGATTCTGACGGCTGGTGCTTATAAACCGTGCTTTGGCGCGGTTTATTTTTTCGGGCAGGCTGGATATGATCTTGAAATGATTGCTTTCCTATTTTTTATTTAATATGCACAAAAAATGCATGTAGTGTGCCTTAAAGTGCGTACACTGCAAAGGTTATCAATAATAGAAAAATTGTGGAGACACAGCATATGAACAGAGCCTATAAACTGGTATGGAGCCGCATATCAAACAGCTGGGTAGTCGCCAGTGAGCTGGCTAAAAGTGGTAAAAAATCTTCCGGAAAAGCCCTAAAGCTGGCGCTGCTTATGGCAGCCGGTTTTAGTGCTGCTGCAGTATCGGCAGCGCCTGCAGCCAATACCCTGCCGACAGGAGGTGCCCTGGCTGGTAATGGGGTTTACAGCATAGACAGTTCGGTGCCCAACCAGTTGACCATTAACCAGTCAGACGCGGCCATGCTGGCGAGTTGGGATACCTTTAGCATTGGCAGCAATGCTAAAGTAATTTTTAACCAGCCCAGCACCAGCAGTTTTGCCTTTAACCGGGTGAATGGCGCCAGCCCCAGCGAAATTTTTGGCCAGGTGCAGGCCAATGGCCATTTTGTGCTGGTCAACCCCAGCGGTATCACCTTTGGTGCGGGTAGCCAGGTCAATGCGGCAGCCATTGTGGCCTCTACCAATCCCATGGCGATCGTGAGTTTGTTAAGTAATGTTTATGCGTTTTCGGCATCAGCATCGGCCACGGCTAAAGTTGAAAATTATGGCACGCTTACTGCCACTGCAGGTGGTGTCACCCTGCTGGGGTCACAGGTTGTGAATGCCGGCAACATTATTGCCACGGGTGGGGATGTACGTCTGCTGAATGCCGGTTCAACCAGTTTTAACAATGGTGTACCGACCTTAATAAACCCCTCCGCCATGACAGGCTTTATCCAGAATAGCGGCAATATTAGCGCCACGCAGGTGATCGGTGTGGGTGGCAGGATTTTGCTGACCGGTGACACCAGCCAGACGGCCAGCCAGATCCAGCTGGCCGGGACGCTGGATGGCACGGAAACCCAGCTAAATGGCCGCAGTATTTTAGTCAATGCTGATGTAAACCTGAACGGTGCCAGCAATACACTGGATTTTACCGCTACCGATGGCTATAGCCTGAACTATGGCACAGCGGTTAATCTGAATGGTATCAGCAGTGGTTTTAGTGTTAATGGTACGGCGTATAGTGTCATCCGGGATGTAAACCAGCTACAGGCCATGAACAGCAACCTTGCCGGGCGCTATGTACTGGCAAACAACATCGATGCCAGCGATACCCTAAACTGGAATGCCGGGGCCGGTTTTTTACCGGTCGGTAGTCAGGCCCTTGCTTTTAACGGTGCGCTGGATGGGTTGGGGCATAGTATCGATCAGCTGTTTATCAATAGCAGTGCCACGTATGTGGGCCTGATTGGTAATGCATCCGGCGCGGGCTTGCAAAATATTGCCGTGACCAATGCCAGCATCACCGGCAGTCGCAGTGTGGGTACGCTGGTGGGGAATTATGAAGTCGACGGATTTGCCATTCATTTACGTAACCTTTCCAGTTCCGGGCAGGTGACATCCGCAAACCAGTCTGCTGATGTGGGAGGCCTGGTTGGTAAAATCGAGGCAGCAAGCGGAAGTATCCTGCTGGAGCAAAGTGCTTCCAGTGCCAATGTAAGCGCGAATGGAGTGGGTTCATCTGTAGGCGGGTTGCTGGGTTCTCTGGCCGTATACTCCTTCAGCGGCCAGCCAGTCACTACGGCAACAATATCCAAAAGTTATGCCAGCGGGAATGTAGCAGGAGCTGGGGCATTTGCTGCGGGAGGGCTGGTAGGCGAGATATTTGCAGGCTTTGGCCAGGCTGACAGGGCAGAGGTGCTTAACAGTTATGCCACTGGTGCGGTAAGCAGCCCTCAAAGAGCAGGTGGCCTTGTAGGCGCTATTAGAGGAAATGGGAATGCACAACGTATAGTAAGCAACAGTTACGCCAGTAATACCGCGATTAGTGGGCCTCAGGCTTACG
This sequence comes from Alkanindiges sp., assembly GCA_030152125.1. Taxonomy (GTDB): domain Bacteria; phylum Pseudomonadota; class Gammaproteobacteria; order Pseudomonadales; family Moraxellaceae; genus JASLIR01. The sequence continues at coordinate 1,332 of JASLIR010000213.1, read as the reverse complement.
GACTGGTGGGCGCTTTTGACGTTGGCACGGGTGGAGCTCCCATACAACTGAACAATAATTACTGGAATCAGGAAAGTAGTGGTGTAAGCAGCGCCTATAATAATAGCAATCCCGGTTTTGTGGCTGCCAGCAATAATGTGGCCTTGAATAATAGCCAGCTCAAACAGCTGGGCAGCTTTGCCAACTGGGGCAGCAACATTGATGCACAGGGTGGCAGTGGCAGCGTCTGGCGTATTTATGAAGGGCAAAGCGCACCCTTGTTAAGAGCCTTGTTGAAACCGCTGACTGTAAGTATGGACAGCATTACTAAAACCTACGATGGCACCACTTATACACCCAGTTACACGCTACAGGGCACAGCCGATAGCAGCAAAATACTGCAAAGCTTTGCTGGTGTGCGCAATGCAGGTGTGTATGTGCTGGGTTCGGACAGCCTGTATTCTACCCAGGATGGCTATGACCTGACGGTGAATGCTGGCAGCCTGACCATCAACAAGCGTCAGCTAACCATCAGTGCTACGGCGGCCAGCAAGGAATATGACGGCAGGCTGACCTCCGCAGATAAACCTGTAGTCGCAGGCCGGGTGAGTGGCGACAGCATTGCGGGCTTAAGGCAGTCCTATAGCGATAAAAATGCCGGTACGGGTAAAACCATTAACGTGGATGCCGGATTTACCATCCGCGATGGTAATGGCGGTAACAACTACGATGTGCTGGTGCTGGATAATCACAATGGCGTGATTACACCAAAGGCACTGACTATCAGCACCGTTGCCAACAGCAAGGCATATGATGGTGGCATCACGTCTGCCAATAAACCACTCGTCACCGGCCTGCTGCTGGGTGACCGCATTACCGGCCTGTTCCAGCAGTACGAAAGCAAAACCGTGGGTGAGAACAAGCAATTGCTGATTCGCGATGGTTATCTGGTACAGGATGGTAATGGCGGTAATAATTACAGCGTAACTGAGCAAACCACTAATGACGGGGTGATTATCGCGCATTAAATAGTATTGAATAGGGGCTGTTGACATTTCATATGTGGACTGCGTTGTCGGCTAAAATTGATTCAAACAAGGCGTGAAATGCAGGCAATGGCCAGCCCTTGGCAAATTTCACTACGAAGTTTGAGAAAATTTTAGCCACAACCCAAAGGGACAGGGAAGTTTTTTGCCGCTGCATCGTTATTCATTGCTCCTTTAGAACCACTAAATATCGCAATTCATGCCTTGCATCGTCTAAAAAACGTCCACTGTCGCAACCTCATTTGAATTGTCAACAGCCCCCATATTAAGTCAAATTATACCTTGGCGGTCTGTTTAACCTTGCTGA
>JASLIR010000205.1 GCA_030152125.1 Alkanindiges sp. | reverse complement strand
TTCCCTTCACCCTGAAAGCATAAACCTGTGATATGGTTTTAACTAACGCTCAATATATCCTAATATAAACTTTTAATAATCTGAAAGAAAATTAAACTTAAACAGCGCCAACCTGTTCCGCCTGCTTACTCTTGCTAATGCCTAAAAACTCCTCAATACGCTCAAAAGGAATATGGTCGCCTGCATCTACCCCATAGTAGGTGTCCACAATGCGGCCATGCTCATCAATTAAAAAATCGGCCGGCATAATGTCGCTGGGGTTTTTCAGGTTTTTGATGGTGCCTTCCCATCCCAGTATCCTGAAACCCAGAATCCACATGCGAAAGCGCTTTAGCACACCCAGCGCAGAGCGTGGGGCCGAATGCTCGATACCATAGGCTTTGTAGGCGATATTTTCAGGGTCGGCCACCACGGCAAACGGGCGCGGGCGAATGCTGACAAAATGTGCCACATCTTCCTGCGAGGAAGAAAAGAAGGCTATTACTTCCAGCCCGGAGGCGGCCAGCTGTTTATGGCGCTGGGTTAACTGGAATACCCTGAAGTTACAAAACGGGCAGTTGGTATCGCGGAAAAAGGCCAGCAGGGTACGCTGACCGGGCGTAATCTCAATCAGCTTTCCATTGCTGTCGTGCAACTGGATACCGGGTGCAATTGCGGGTTTGGCCAGTCTCATATACCTCTCCAAGGCGTTTATTCAGTTTGAATTTTTAAAATAGTTATCAATGTTAGCCCTAACAGTGAAGCAGAAAAATATCTGCTCATCCCCATCTGTAAGCTTCGCGCTAAAGGCCAGCATCTGATGTGCTGAATATAGCTTATAAAAGCGTGCGATGGCGGTTTTTTGTCCTGCAATTTTAGGCGTTTGTCGTGGGCAATCTTATTCTGATGTAGCCAGCTCAATATTGCAGAAAATACAGACCTACGGATTTTCAATCCGTGTTTCTGAATACCAGAAAACACACTGAGCATTTTGGCACAGTCAGCAAGCATTTCGTATGTGGCAGCAAAAACTGGCCTGCCTATACTGGCATGAACGGCCATAATCAATCGGGGCATTCATGAAAAAATTTATTTCTTCTGGCAAAAACGTTTTTAGCCAAAGCAGTTTTAGTAAAATATTGTTTATCAGCAGCTTATTTTTTTGCAACTATGCCACCGCGGCGGATTTTACAGTCAGCAGTAGCGATATAAACGCGCAGCACACGCTGTCCATAAACCAGGTGTTTAATGGCTTTGGCTGTACCGGAAAAAACCTGTCACCTGAAGTAGCATGGCAGCATGCACCGGCTGGCACCAAAAGCTTTGCCATTACCCTGTATGACCCGGATGCCCCAACAGGTAGCGGCTGGTGGCACTGGGTAGTGGCCAATATTCCCGCCAGCAGTAACACTGTGGCAACCGGTGCGGGTAATACAGGCGGCACGTTGCCTGCCGGGAGTGTGCAGGGGCGTAATGATTATGGTGATGCAGGTTTTGGCGGAGCCTGCCCGCCAGCAGGTGACAAGCCGCACCGCTATGTGTTAACAGTATGGGCATTAAATACCGAAACACTGCCGGTAACGGCGCAAACCAGTGCCGCCATGACAGGCTTTATGCTTAACCAGCATAAGATTGCCAAGGCCAGCATCACGGCAACATATGGCAGGTAAGGCGATTAAAAACAGGATAGATAAACCTTGAATACCAGCGTGCAGCATATATCCGGCAACAGCAGCAATCAGGCAACCGACAGCCCGGTAGCATTTACTGCACCGGATGATGTGAGCCTGCAACACAGCCAGATGGACTTTGCTACCATTCAGGCCCGGCAGTTACAGCGCATCAGGCGGATACAGATTCTGGCGCCTGCTATTTGCCATGTGGTGCAGGGGCATAAAGTGGTGTACTGGCAGGGCCAGCGTTTTACAGTGACCCCTGAACACCTGCTGATTTTCCCTGCCGGCAGCGTGGTGGATATTGAAAACCATCCGGCGCAACAGCTATATAAAGCCAATATTGTCAGTTTTCCGCTGGCGCTGATTCAGCAATATCAGCAGCAGTACCAGATAAAGCATCCGTCTGCACCCTTGCAGGGGGATGCGCAACTGCCGGCTTTGATCATGCTGTGTGATGCAGCTTTATCTTTTAGCTGGAATACCCTGCTTGCTGCCGTGCAGCAGCAGTTACCGGCCAGCCTGCAACAGCACCACGCCGAGGGATTATTACTGGCCATGCAGGGTACGCCACAATTGCAGTTATTGCTGGCGGTGAACCAGCAGCAGATAAAGCACCGCCTGCAACAGATGTTTTTGCAAAAGTACGATTATGACTGGCAGTTGTCCGATGCCGCGCAGCGTTTGTATATGGGGGAGTCCACCCTGCGACGCAAGCTGGCTGAGGAGGAAACCAGCTTTAAGCAGGTACTGGACGAAGTGCGCTTTGCTGTGGCACTGGGTATGGTACAAACCACGTTACTGCCCATTAGCCATATTGCCGAACGGTGTGGCTATCAGTCCGCCTCACGCTTTGCCGTCAAGTTCCGGCAGATTTACGGGCTGGCACCAAGTGAGATACGCGGACGCTAAGGGTTTTTAAATAAGCATCTATGTAGTTTTATAAACCAGCTTCATAAAAAAGACAGCCATAGTAGCTGTCTTTTTTACTGGTTTTACTGGGAAAAACGGGTTTATTCACTGCATTTTTGCAGAGGCTTTTTGTACGGCAAGGGTAGTGCCGTTTAACCAGGCATAGCCTTTATTGGGAATGGTATCCACATAAAAGGTGGGTGGCATGGTGGTGCGGAACAGGGGGATAATAGGGGTGCGTAATATATTTGCCAACTGGTTAACCGGCTGTTTGTTGCCAGCCAAATGTCCAACCAGATAGGAAATATTCATAATAGGATAACCGGTGACCGGGTTGGCATAGCTTTCCGGGCGAATGGTCAGCACGGTTTCCAGCGCATCCTCAGGCTGGTTGTTAATCGGTGCATAAACAATTCTGCCTGCCTGGGTGCCGCTGGTAAGGGTGCCTTGTAAAAGGGTATCTGTCAGTAGATTGCTGCTGGAGATATTGATGGTGGTGGGCATATCTGTGACAGGATGCATGTGCTGAATGGTGGCAACGCGTAAATAGCTTGCCCGGGATACCAGGGGCCCCGATATATATGCGATAGCGCCCGGGGTCATGTTTAGCTTGCTGATGGCATCGGTATCACTAAACGCCCCTACAAAACTGAAGGAGCTGGTTTTGGCTGTTGCTACCGCATCCCCAAAGTTGGGCTTTACCGAAAAAAACTTGCCAACAGACAGGCCGCCAACCGCATTCAGATGGTTGACCAGGCCAAAGCTATTGCCATTATCGCCATTGCGGGCAATCACGGTAATGGCACGCGATGGCAGGTTTAAGCCCAACTGGTTCCAGTTGGTGTACTGACCGGAGAATATCTTTGCCAGTTGTACACTGGTCAGGTTGGGTGTGTAGTCTGCAGCAATATCCGGGTTATTAAAAATAATGGCCACCGAGCTGGCGATGCTGGGTACCTGAACCGGGCGCTGGTGACCGGCACTAATAATGGTGGGCGAACTCATATAGGCGGTGTGCTGGCTGACAGACATGGGAGCATCCACAGCTGCAAAATCCACAGTAGTGTTGTTCCTTAACTGTTGCCTGGCCTCATCGTTTATGTTGCTAGTCAGGGTAACTTTATTGAAGGTGCTATTAAAACCGCCACCTTCCAGCAGGTTGCCAAACAGTGAGTTGGTGCCTGAGGTAGGTGTAAGTGTGGTGCTGGGCGCTGAGCTGTCTACATAGGCAAAGCCGGTTACATCGGTTCCGGCAATGTTTACCGGGAGTGGAGCAGCATGGGTCAGGCTGCTGGACATCAGGCCTGCTAGCAGGCTGGCAAACAGCATGTGTTTGCCCTGTTTCAGGGAGATTTTCATTCGGGTTTCCTATGGGCTTTATACGCCCTGTATTTATCTTTGCTTAATCACACTTTATGTTCAGAAGTGCCAGTGTTGTGTGCTACACGGGCCTAACCTGACTTTAGGCCGCGAAGATGACGGCTAAAATAAAACCAGCATGAAGTTTTGGTTAAAAAGAAAACAAAATATTTCAGAATTATTGGTTAATAAAACATCACATAAAATACCGGGCCTTAGCCAGAGAACGGTGTATATTTTTAGCAATAACAGTTAACACAACAGCGCCGCGAGGCGTACATACGCTACAGAAACAACAACTTGTTTTAAAGGGGATAATACTTATGCCAACCGTGCTACGTAGTGCCTTGCTGGCCTCCGCCGCCATCAATAATTTGCCCAAGCGCCTGAATGCAGTAAACCTTGCTGCCGTGCAGCGCGCGCGCCAGTTCCGGGCACAAACAGCCGTTAATCCGCAAGCGCAGGCCAAGGCAGCGCAGTTGTCGCAGGATGTGGTTGCCAAGGCGCGCTTAAAGGCAGTTGCCCAGCGCTCCCCGGCTAAACTGGCGCTGATGGACCAGCAAAAACTGGAGATGACAGCTGCGCACCAGCGTATTCAGTCCATTTTTAACAGCCGCACCCAGCGTACGCCAGCACAGGTAATCAGCGCCTTTTTAAACCGGGCGCAACTCAACCGGCGGGTAGTACAGCGCAGCGAAATGTCGTCACTGCTTATCCGCAGTAGCCATAAAAGCCTTGGCAGTTTTAATGCCGAACTGGCAAAGGTGCTGGGTTTATCCAGCGTTGCGGATATTCCTGCCGCACGCATTATGGTAAGGCAGGTGACGCCACGGCAGGATGATCGCGGTGCCGTGTACAGCATCCGCCTGCCCATTAAACGCAGTACAGTCACTACGGAAATCCATAACTTTGCCTGGGCCTTGCGCAAGTCTAAAAGCTTTATCTCGGTCAGGCCGGATGGCAGCCGTAAAATGCTGTTAGGAGTTACCTTAAGCCATGCCAGGCGTGCCGAGCGGGTATTTGCATGGCCGCTGGTGTTGACCAAGGCACTGGAGGCACAGGCCCTGCCACCGCAGGCTGGCGGCAAGGCACTGGGTGAAGGCATTATTATTGCCCACCCGGATACCGGCTGGGCGCCGCATCCCCAATATAACCAGCAAAATATTGATGTTGCCCAGAGTTTTAATGCCGCTACCGGGATGATTGGCGGGCAGGCTGCGCGGCATTCTGCACAGTTAAACGATGCCGGGGTACCCAATATTTCGCATGGTACGGCAACCGGGTCGGTGATGGTGGGTGGGGCAGGCCGTGGCAATAAAAACTCCCAGCTGATAGAAAGCAATCTAACCTTTCCCAGCAATACCTTTGGCGGGCGGCAGTATAGTGGTGGTGCCCGGGTGATTGACCCGCAAGGTGCTTTAACTGGCGTGGCACCGCGGGCGCAGGTGCGTCCCATCAAGTTTATTGATGATGTGCAGGCCGATATTGACCGGACCGGCGTGAACGGGATTGGGGTGGTGCGCATTGCGGATGAGGACCTGATAACCGCCATTGATTACGCGCGTACTTCCGGTGCACATGTGGTGAGCCTGAGTGTGGGAGGCCTGATGCATGATGCGGTACGCGATGCAATTGACCTGGCGGTAAAAAATAACCTGATTGTGGTGGCTGCGGCCGGGCAGACCTACACCATGGAAAGCTTTAATGATATTAGCCAGGCTGCAACCGGGGTGGGCATTCCGGTGGGGGATACTGTGATCCTGCCGGCAGCCTATGCCAACGTGATTGCGGTGGCAGGCTGCTCGGCAGATGGCCGTCCGTGGGATGAAAGCCTGCGCGGGCCAAATGTGGATATTACCGCCCCGGCTGATGGCGTGTGGGTGGCGGATTTTGACTCCAAACAGACCGACAATAATGGTAATCGCCTGCCACTGGTGGAAGCAGGTTCCGGCACATCCTTTGCCACTGCATTTATGGCCGGTGTGGCCGCCCTATGGCTGGCGCACTGGGGGCGTGCCCAGTTGTTGCAGCGTTATCCCAATACCCCGCTGGCATGGGTATTCCGCCATCAGTTACAGCGCACTTCCAATGCGGCACATGCCAATGAATGGGATAAAACCAATTATGGCCCCGGTGTGGTGAATGTGCGTGCCCTGCTGGAAGAACCACTGCCCAACCCCAAAGATGTGCAGCCCCCACCAGCCACGACTGATAACCTGTTTACCGTACTTTCCGGTACGCTGGGTACACCAGCGGCGGAGGCCATTGGCGATGCATGGGCCATTATTTACGATGTAGGCACCCGGGTTGCAGGTGCAGCGGCACAGCTGGGGGATGCCGCATGGGCAACCACCCGTGCAGTGGCAGAAAATATGATTCAGACCGGGCGGCAGGCGCTGGAAGATTTATATGTGTATGCCGATTCACTGGGTGCAGCGGTGGACCAGGCCACCCAACAGGCCATTAATGAGGTGACTGATTTTGTGGAAACCGCAGCGGATGCCGCTGAGGATGCGGCACAGGCCGCAGCAGAAGCCGGGGAGGATGCAGTGGATGCCGTGGTTGATTTTGTAGAGGATACAGCGGATGCAGTGGGAGAGGCCGCTGAAGATGTAGCGGATTTTCTGTTTGGCTGGGCCAGCTAGCGCACTTTAGTCGCCTGTAAAGCTGCTGGCAGGACTAACGGCAGTATCTGCAGGATGACAGCTACTGTGCCGACGCAGGGCTTGGCGTATGATAGCCGCATTGCTGTAATGGCCTGCCGGGCGCAAACCGGCAGGCTTTTTTATAAATAGAGACGTTCATTGTGTATTGTCGCGCTGTTGTCATCACCGTCCGGTTGTTTAAGGCACTATTTATAGTGCTGCTGGGTGCTGCCATGACGTTAAACAGCATGGCCATGGCATCCATGGGGCATATACAGCTGCAATCAATGCCGCACTTAATGCCACAGCCTGCCCATAGTGCAGCAATGCACTGCCACGATACTGCACAGCAGGCGTCCGACTTAGATTCCTTCGACTTAAATTCCCAAGCGCAATCCGGTGCCGGTCATGCCGGTAAACATGCCTGTTTCGATATGCTGTGTTGCAGTCCTGCGATGTCGCCACTGCGTCCCGTGTTAAGGCTACAGCTTAGCGCCGATTCACCTGTACCACAGTTTTTTTACACGGCGCAGCTACAGGCTGGCTATTTTGCCCGTCCTGACCCACCACCACGTCCTGTTATTTAATCAATCGTTTTTTGCCGATACCTACTGCTGGCAGTGTTGCCTGCAGAT
>JASLIR010000200.1 GCA_030152125.1 Alkanindiges sp. | reverse complement strand
ACGCGGCCAGAAAATTGTGGCGATCCTGTTATTTGAAGATTTGCTGATTGTACCTTTACTGGCCATTGTAGCGTTTATGTCGCCGGATGCCATTCCCACCAGCACCGACACCCGCTGGCAATCTGTTGGTATTGGCATGCTGGCCATTGCCGGCTTAATTGCCGCCGGTTACTGGTTGTTAAACCCGCTGTTTAAGGTACTGGCTGCGGCTAAAGCCCGTGAGGTGATGACCGCCGCCGCCTTACTGGTGGTATTAGGTGCGGCCTTGCTGATGCAGGTGAGCGGCCTGTCCATGGCCATGGGTGCCTTCCTGGCCGGGGTGTTATTGTCCGAATCCACCTTCCGCCACCAGATTGAAGCCGATATTGAGCCTTTCCGTGGCATCCTGCTCGGCCTGTTTTTCCTGGGCGTTGGCATGTCGCTGGATTTGGCTGTGGTACAGCAAAACTGGCAGCTGATTATCAGTGGTGTGCTGGCCTATATGCTGGTTAAAGCCCTGTCGATTTATATCGTGGCACGCCTGACCAGAACCAGCCATGTGGATGCGCTAGACCGTGCCCTGCTGATGGCACAGGGTGGTGAGTTTGCCTTTGTCCTGTTTGCTGCTGCCACCAGCGCACACGTAATCAATGAAACGCATAAATCCAACCTGACAGCTATTGTGGTGCTGTCCATGGCACTGACACCACTGCTGGGCATTCTGTTTAAACGCTTTACCAAGGCAGCTTCCCAGCAGAACATGGACGGTATCGAAATTGCCGATGGCTTGTGCGGCAAGGTATTACTGATTGGTTTTGGCCGCTTTGGGCAGGTAATGAGCCAGCTGCTACTGGCGCGCGGGGTGGATGTCACCATCATTGATAACGATACGGCCATGATCCAGAATGCGCAAAAGTTTGGCTTTAAAATTTACTATGGTGATGGGGCACGGCTGGATATCCTGCATGCTTCCGGCGCACATACCGCACAGGCCATTGCCGTGTGTGTGGACAACCGGGAAACTACCAATAAAATTGTACAGCTGGTCAAGCACGAATTCCCGCTGGCAAAAGTGCTGGTACGCTCCTACGACCGTGAGCATGCCCTGCAACTGGCCAAGCACAACGTGGATTACCAGATCCGTGAAACTTTTGAATCCGCCCTGATTTTTGGTACTGCAGTACTGCGTGAACTGGGTATTGACGAACAGGACATTGAAACGGTGGCACAGGATATCCGCGAACGTGACCGCGAACGCTTTGAACTGGAAGTAGCTGCTGACGATGTGTATGCCGGAGTAAACATGCAGTATAAAAACACCACGCCGCGACCAACCGCACCACTGGTTACCCCACAGCACCGGAGCCAGATTTTAAATGAGGATACAAAAGTGCTGGATTGAATCCGGGCTTATTGAAGGCTCATTTATGGTCACGACATGAGCCATATGTCATAAGGTTAGGCAATACAACTTGAAATGTTGTAGCCTTAAAAGCAATTTAATACGCATTGTAAAATACAAAAAAGGGTGGTGTGGAGGGGGTCGCCCTCCACACCACCGCAAAAATCGCCTTCGCTTGCGAAGGCGATTTTTGCTTCTTTGATTTTGTAAGCAATGACAAAAACATATTTTTTATAAAAATCAAGGACCAAATTTTCGGATAGCTAAGCAACTCTGCGTCCTCCGAACCACCCTAACTTGTGTATGCAGCAATACGGCTTAAGCAATAATCTTAATATTTTACAGGTTTGGCTATCACATGCTGACTCTTATACCTGTATGCAAAATTCAATGGTTTAACCATAATCAGCAAGCGCACCTATCAGTAAAATCATCAATCCCCAAAATCCGAATAGTCCTTGGTTAAAAACTTGCCATAGCCCTGCCATGGTGCAGCAATATTCACCTGCTGGATATTGGCTTTAACCACGCTATAGCTCAGGCCATCCAGCCCACGGATATCAATCACCCGTGCCATGTTGTTTTTATCATCCCATTCAATTTTTACCTTATTCTTGGCATTTTTGGTTTCATACCAGCTAATGCCATTGGCACGCTTGAGCAAGGTCATTTTTTTCAGGCTTTGTGGGTCAATCAGGGAATATACACAGCGCCAGCAGTCACTTAAACCCAGCATGTCTACATCGGCATCCTGCAAATGCACTACGGTTTTATCTTCCTGCAATACCAGATACAGCTTGGGCATTTTTGTGTTATCAATAAAATAATGTTGCGCTGCCTCAGCTAAATCCAGATGGTGGTGATCCTCCTCCCCACCCTTCTGGTGTGCATGCTGTCCATGCTGGTGATGCTTGGGCAACACCCGTTCAATCCATACATTATTGGCATCGCGGTAAATACGTTCCTGAAACACGCTGCTACGCGTCACCCCATCATTGCCGATATTTTGTGTCTCCCGCGTGATTACCGCACTGAGTAAGGGAGCCGCCTGAGCGGAAGCCAATACAGCAAATCCGGCCATAGCCAGTAACAAGCGTTTCATACATCGTTCTGCCATTAATAATTTAAAAAACAATAAAAAACCCCAGCCATAGTGGCTGAGGTTGTTTGCAAAAAGATGAAACTATGCTGGCTTTCTATTAGAAACCAAATGCTTCACGCAGCTTGCTGAATACCCAGGTGTTGTCACGGGTACCCTTGAACTGGTTGGAACCAGCGCCTTCAGCAAACAGCAGCACATCACCACCGCCGTGTGTTTCAGAACCGGCAGAGCCCAGCTTCACACCCACTTCCTGCAGGTAGTCATCAGCAGCAGCCTGGTCATCAGTAATGTCAGCACGTACCGTTGGACGTGGGCCACCACCGTTACCAAATACCAGGGTAGTAGCAGTTTTGCCATTTACATCCAGGTTTGGCGCATGCGGCCTGCCATCCGCCAGTACACGAGTAT
>JASLIR010000173.1 GCA_030152125.1 Alkanindiges sp. | reverse complement strand
CTGGTGTAAGCAGTATCGGTGTATCTGGCAGTACCACGACGGTTAACCAGAATGCCAGTAAGGCGATTATTAACTGGAATGACTTTTCCATTGCCAGTGGTGAAACCGTTAATTTTGTGCAGCCGGATGCTAATGCGATTGCCTTAAACCGGGTGGTAACTGCTACCCCCAGCAGTATTCAGGGCGCCTTAAATGCCAATGGCCAGGTGTTTATTGTTAACCCGAACGGCATTACCTTTGGCAGCAGCGCACAGGTGAATGTGGGTGGTCTGGTAGCTTCTACTTTAGCCATTAGCGATAGCGACTTTAATAGTGGCACCTATCGTTTTAACGGCAGCAGCAGTGCCGGTATTACTAACCAGGGTGCGATTGCGGTTGCCAATACCGGTACAGCGGCATTGATTGCGCCCAGCATCCAGCAGGCAGGTACGGTTGTTAACAACGATGGTTCCATCCTGTTAACTGCAGCCTCTGATGTGACTTTAAGTTTAACTAACCGGGTACTGAACTCGCAAACCATTAATGCCGGGCATAACACCGCAACCATTAATAACAGTGCCGGAACTATTCAGGCCGATGGCGGCAAGGTGATTTTAACCGCGCAGGGTGTTAATTCATCCAGTACTGTCAGCATCAGCAGTGCAGGCACCATTCGCGCCCAAACCCTGGCTGGCAATGACCGCGGTGTGATTGATTTGATTGCTGACTCTGCCAGTGGTGTGGTGAATTTGACTGGTGCACTGGATGCTTCGCCCCTACCAATGGCTTTGGTGGCGCCATCCGCACCATTGGCGCAGACGTGGCAGTAGCCAACAGTGCCAGTGTGACCACCCGCAAGGTCAACCAGACTAACCTGCCGGGCACCAGCAGTGTGTGGCAAATCCGTGCCAACAGCATCAATGTAGGCAGTGGTGGAACCATTAACGGCAGTGAATTAAGCAGCAGCTTAAATGATGGTAGTGTGTCGTTGACCGCAGTGGGTACTGCTACTGGCCAGGGCAACACTACTGTTAATGATGCAGTGTCCAGCAGTGGCAATGTGATACTGAGTTTGAGTGCTGCCAAGGATATTCAGGTTAATAACAATGTAAGCCTGACCGGAACACTGGGGCGTCTGGTACTGAACTACAATACTACTAACGACTACTACCTGAACAACGGCAGCAAGATCACCTTAAGTGGCGCTGGTGCTACCTTGCGTATTAACAGCACCGATTACACCGTGGTCAACAGCCTTGGTGTGGCAGGTGATACCACAAGCACGACGTTACAGGGTATCAAGAACAACCTGACAGGTAACTATGCGCTGGGCAGTGATATTGATGCCAGCGCAACCAGTGGCTGGAATGGTGGGGCGGGTTTTAGCCCCATAGGAGATGCTTCAGGGATTGACTATTCATCTCCTGATAAACCCAATCTAGCAGGGGAAGCATTTCAAGGCAGATTTCATGGTTTAGGGCACAAAGTAAATGACTTATACATTAATCGGCCAGATACTGACTTTGTTGGCCTCTTTGGAATTATTTCCAGTCCGATAGTTAGAAATATTGGTTTAGCAAATGTATCAGTAACTGGTCGCAATGCCGTTGGCGGATTAGCTGGTGCAAATGGCGGTATAGATGCTACGACAATTATTTCAAAAACCTCTGTGTCCGGTGAAGTAAACGGGCTGATTAACATTGGCGGGCTTGTTGGGGCCAATGCCACTTATGATGGTATAGCAAATATTTACTCCAGCTCTTCATCAGCAACCGTAAATGGATGGGACAATGTTGGAGGAATAACCGGCTCAAATAGTGGTTATTCTTTTGGCAGTATAGGTAATGTAATAAATAGCTACAATACAGGAGCAGTAAATGGGCATTCACGCGTCGGCGGGTTGGTTGGTCTAAATTCTGCGAGCGATGGGGATGCTAATATTATTAATAGTTATTCTACAGGTTATGTACAAGCCTACTCCGTGGCAGGCGGGTTAATCGGTTCTATTTCTAATGGGTCGGTTAACACATCCAACAGCTACTGGGACACCACCACATCTGGCCAGTCCACTAGCGCAGGCGGTACTGGTAAAACCACCGCTGAACTCAAACAGATTGCCACATTTACCGGTTGGGACATTACTGATGTAAGCAATACCAGCTCCAACTCCACCTGGGTGATTGATGAAAATAACGCAACCCCTTGGCTGCGTTAATCATCATCAGGCGGGCTGTTTAAGCAGCCTGCCCTACCCTGTTTTATCATTGATAAACAAGCCAACAATAAAAAAACGCGCTATTAAGCGCGTTTTTTTATTGCCTGCGTGAACAGACCGGAATTAACCAGCCTGATCCAGCAACAGGTTACGAATGTGACCAATCGCCTTGGTTGGGTTTAAGCCCTTAGGACATACCGACACACAGTTCATGATGCCACGGCAACGGAACAAGCTGAACGGATCATCCAGACGCGACAAACGCTCGGCACGGTCCGTATCACGCGAGTCAATAATGAAACGATACGCATGAATCAATGCAGACGGCCCCAGGAACTTGTCTGGGTTCCACCAGAACGATGGGCATGATGTAGAACAGCACGCACACAGAATACACTCATACAGGCCATCCAGATGCTCACGCTCAGCAGGAGACTGTAAACGCTCCTTAGCTGGTGCTGGCTGGTTGTTGATCAGGTATGGACGTACCTTTTCATACTGGGTGTAGAACTGGGTCATGTCTACCACCAGGTCACGGATTACCGGTAAACCAGGCAGTGGGCGAATCACCATTTTTTCCGGCAGGTCGTTCAGGTTCTGCAAACAGGCCAGACCGTTTTTACCATTCACGTTCACACCATCGGAACCGCAAATACCTTCACGGCAGGAACGGCGGAAAGTCAGGGTTTCATCCTGCTTTTTCAAATCCAGCAAGGCGTCCAGCAGCATACGGTGGCTGTCATTCAGCTCCAGCGTGAACGTTTGCATGTAGGGTGCTTTATCCTTATCAGGATCATAGCGGTAAATTTCGAAAGTACGAATTCCTCTGCTCATAGTGATCTCCTGATTAGAATGTACGTGGCTTGGGTTCAATCGCGTCGACAGTCAACGGATTGTAACGCACTGGCTTGTATTCCAGACGGTTGTCGGAGGAATACCACAGGGTGTGCTTCATCCATTCCTCATCATTACGGCCATTTGCACGCGTTGGATGGTCAGCAGGCTCTTCATAATCAACCACAGTATGCGCACCACGGCATTCGGTGCGTGCAGCCGCAGAAATCATGGTGGCCTTGGCAACTTCATACAGGTTTTCCACTTCCAGCGCTTCAATGCGGGCAGTGTTGAACACCTTGGACTTGTCTTTCATGTGCAGGTTTTGCACACGCGGTGCCAGCGCCAGAATCTCTGTTACGCCTTCATCCATCATGGCCTGGGTACGGAATACGCCAGCGTGCTTCTGCATCACTTCGCGAATCGCATCTGCAACAACCTGGGCATTTTCACCTTCGGTAGAACCATCCAGTTTTTTGATACGGCTCAGGGTGTTTTGCAGCACACTGTTTGGCAGTGGTGCATAGTCATCGCCATGGTGCTTGGTCACATAGTCGATAATGTGCTCACCAGCCGCTTTACCAAATACCACCAGGTCCAGCAGGGAGTTAGTACCCAGACGGTTGGCCCCGTGTACACTTACACAGGAACATTCGCCAATCGCATAAAAACCTTTAACTGGTTTGGTATAATCACGTGTACCAGTGTGGGTATACTGTTTGGTGTTCTGATCATAGTGCGCAGTAAATTCAGCAGTTTCTTCACCCGCTGGTAAAACCACCTGACCATGAATATTGGTAGGAATACCACCCATCTGGTAGTGAATGGTTGGCACTACAGGAATCGGCTCTTTGGTACAGTCCACGTTGGCAAACTTCTTGCCAATCTCGAATACCGATGGCAGACGCTTCATGATGGTTTCATAACCCAGATGGGTTAAGTCCAGCACCACGTAATCGCCATTAGGGCCACAGCCACGGCCTTCCTTGATTTCCTGGTCCATGGAACGGGAAACGAAGTCACGCGGTGCCAGGTCTTTCAGGGTTGGGGCATAACGTTCCATGAACGGTTCGCCGCTCTTGTTACGCAGTACACCACCTTCACCACGGCAGCCTTCGGTCAGCAGTACACCGGCACCGGCTACGCCAGTCGGGTGGAACTGCCAGAACTCCATATCCTGTAATGGAATGCCCGCACGTGCAGCCATACCCAAGCCATCACCGGTGTTGATGTAGGCATTGGTAGAAGCACGGAAAATACGGCCTGCACCACCAGTTGCAAACAGGGTAGTCTTGGCCTGGAATACCGCAATATTACCGGTTTCCTGGTCAATCGCAGTTACACCCAGTACATCGCCTTCTTCATTACGAATCAGGTCCAGTGCAATCCACTCTACAAAAAACTGGGTACCCAGCTCTACGTTCTTTTGATACAGGGTGTGCAACAGCGCATGACCGGTACGGTCAGCAGCAGCACAGGCACGCGGTACGGCTTTTTCACCATAGTGCGCAGAGTGTCCACCGAACGGGCGCTGGTAAATCGTACCATCTGCGTTACGGTCAAATGGCATACCCATGTGTTCCAGCTCATACACCACTTTTGGTGCTTCGCGGGTCATAAATTCACAGGCATCCTGGTCGCTTAACCAGTCACCACCTTTTACGGTATCGTAAAAATGGAAGTGCCAGTTGTCTTCCTGCATGTTGCCCAGAGACGCACCGATACCACCTTGTGCAGCAACCGTATGCGAACGGGTTGGGAATACTTTGGTTAATACCGCAACTTTCAGGCCTGCTTCTGCCAGTTGCAGTGAAGCACGCATGCCTGAACCGCCACCGCCTACAATCACGGTGTCAAACGTCAGGGTTTGGATATTGCTATAATCTTCTTTAGGGGTAATTGCTGCCATGATACGTTCCTATCAAAGTGCCCAGAAAATCTGGATACCCCAGACTGTGAATACAAATACTGCAATGATGGTGGCACTTTGCAGTACCAGACGCAAACCATTGGCAGTAGAGCCCAGCGCCTGTGAAGTCACATAGTCAGTAAATACTGTCCATAAACCAACCCAGGCATGTGCTGCCAGCGACACCAGCGCCAGCAGACTGAATATCTTCATTGGCAGGGTCATCATAAAACCGTACCAAGCTTCATAACCAAACCCGGGGTTAAACAGAATCCAGCCAAAAATTACAAAGGTGTATACGGCCAGAATCACAGCACTTACGCGCTGCAAAAACCAGTCACGTGAACCTGAACCAGTTAAGCCTGTTGCGCTCTTCATAGAATCACCACCCATACAAAGGACGCGATAATTGCAATCGCAGACAACACCAGGGCTACAGTTGCAGCATTACGGCCACTTTGCAGTCCTTCGTTAAAGCCAAGGTCAGCAAACAGGTGCTTGATGCCCATGATCAGGTGATACAGCAGGCCGGCAACAAATACCCATACGACCAAACGTACGATAATGTTGTCAAAAATCTCCTGAACTTTGGCAAAACCTTCCGGAGATGCAAGGGAACCCTGTAACAACCACAGCAGTACAGGAATAAGTAAGAAAATGATGATTCCAGACACGCGGTGTAGAATCGATGCAATAGCCACGGGGGAGCGTAGGTTTACCGCTAATACCTGGCCCATGGACAAATTGACAGGTCTGTTGCTTTTCACAGCGGGCATCCTGTAGGCAAAAACTCGGACTTGAGTTTGATTATTCGAAGGAAAGCTGGCAAAAAATAGGCTTTTGCCTATTCAGGGTCTGTTGACATTAGACCCCATAAACGACACGAAATTATAGTGCTGTTACGCAGTAATTACAAACTCACAATTCAAATCGGATGTTTTATTTTTAGAATCGCAAATGAGAATTACTTAAATTTAGCTTAAGGTATTCACATCATACAGTACTTGATGCCATCCATATCCTGAAACAACAAACAGTTACCGCCTACACTTTTAAAGCCTTAAATAGCAGATAACACACGGAATGATTCCAAACATACGTGCAGGATGACAGCCGGTATCACCTTTGCCACCATGATCCACCTCCGGTCATGGCAGCAATGCTGGCTCGTATTAGACGATGGTATAACAGGAAGGCATTAAACAGCTTTTCTAACCAGATAGCGGTTAACCAGCACATAAAACAGCGGCACAAAAAATATTGCCAGGACGGTACCCAGCAACATGCCACCTATTACACTCACACCAATTTCCTGGCGGCTGACCGCCCCTGCCCCGGTAGCCAGTGCCAGCGGGATTACCCCGGCCACAAAGGCAATCGAGGTCATCAGAATAGGCCTTAAGCGCAGGCGCGCACCTTCCAGCGCTGCTTCCAGGGCACTTATTCCCCTAGCCTGTGCGGCAGCAGCAAACTCCACTATCAAAATGGCATTTTTGCATGACAAGCCAATACTGGTCAGTAATGCCACCTGAAAATAAACGTCATTGCTAAAGCCAGCCAGGGTGGTAAACAGCACCGTGCCAACAACACCGAGCGGAATCACCAGCATCACCGCCGCCGGGATGGACCAGCTTTCATACAGCGCCGCCAGACACAGGAAAACAAAGGCAATGGATACCGCATACAGCAGGGAGGTCTGGCTACTGGACGCATTTTCCTCAAAGGACACGCCACTCCAGGCCAGATCAAAGCCATCGTGCTGATCCACCAGTTGCTGCATTTTCTGCATGGCATCCCCAGAGCTGACACCCGCTGCAGAAGCGCCCTGAATTTTCACTGCCGACAGGCCATTAAAGCGCTGCAGTACCTGCGGCCCGGAGGTCCAGCTTAAATTGCTA
>JASLIR010000169.1 GCA_030152125.1 Alkanindiges sp. | reverse complement strand
AGACGCAGCGCAACCCGCGTAAACAGGTAGCGGGTATCACGGTACGCCGGCCACGTTTCAGCCTGAAAAGTATTCCGCGCTATTATTTTGGCTATTCACCTGTTACCTCACATTTATTAACCGCGCTATCGGCGACTTTCCCTATTGGCGAGCAGTTTTTCGTACATAGTGTGCGCAATGTACGCGACAGGGTGGTCAATAATGAAAAGCTGCAAGCAGAAATTTCTGCCTTTATTGGTCAGGAAGCCATGCACTCGCATGCACATGCCGAGTTTAACCAGAACTGGCGCCGCGATGATTACCAGCTAGACAGTTTTATGGCGTGGCTGGCCAGAGAGGATGTACGTGCCAAAAGCCTGCCACCCAGAATACAGCTTGCTGTCACCTGTGCATTTGAACACTTTACCGCCATGCTGGGCGAGTATGTATTAAGGCATCCGGAACTGGTCGCCTCTTTTGATAAGGAAGCCGCACGTTTGTGGTTATGGCATGCCGTTGAGGAACTGGAACACCGTAGCGTGGCCTTTGATACCTACCAAGCAGTATTCAATGATACCAAAACCCGCCGTACCGCCATGCGCTATGTAAGCACTGGTTTTGCCAGTTTAACCTTTTATTCTTTTTCACGGTTGTTTTGGCAGGACCGCCGGCACTCCCTGCCACAAGTCCGTGCCAACGCAGTGGGTTTATTCCGGCTGGCTAAAATGTTTGTGGCATTGACGCCGGAATATCTGTCCTACTTCCGTGCAGACTTTCATCCCAATGAGAAAAATGTCGATAAGCTACTGGGCAAGTGGAGAGCGCGCTTGGGTAGTCCGCAATACCATGTAGAAGGATTCCAGCAGCCAGCCAGCGATACGATTCATTAAGCGCCATGCCATTATAGAAACAATGCGCATGCGGGCTTTATTTGCTCAGCACTTTGTAGACAGCACCCTCCAGGGTGCTTTTTTATGTTTGGATACTGTATGTCTGGCTACTGTATTGGGTTTTTTTGATAGATACATTTTTATGCTGGAACATTTTTATGGCTGGCGCATCATGCTTTCAGGCTAACAATAAATTAAATGAGGAATACAGCATGTCGCGCAAACTTTTAATTGCTACATTTCTGGCAACGTCTTTAAGCCTGGGTGGCTGTGGCTACAATACCTTGCAGGCCAAGGATGAGTCGGTCAATGCCGGTTGGTCCGAGGTATTGAACCAGTACCAGCGCCGTGCAGATTTGGTACCAAACCTGGTAAATGTAGTGAAAGGCTATGCCAGCCATGAGCAGAAGGTGCTTACCGAAGTAACCCAGGCCCGCGCTAATGTGGCAGGTATTAAAGTAACACCTGAACTGGTTAATGACCCAGAGGCTTTCAAAAAATTTCAGGAAGCACAATCGCAACTGACCAGTTCGCTATCGCGGCTGATTGCGGTGTCGGAAAACTATCCCAACCTGAAAGCAGATGCGTCCTTCCGTGATTTATCAGCCCAACTGGAAGGCACTGAAAACCGGATTGCCGTAGCGCGTAACCGTTATATTGCTACCGTACAGGATTACAATACCTATGTGCGGCAGTTACCGCAATCGCTCACGGCCAAGGTGATTGGCATGAAAACCCGGCCTAATTTTAGCGTGGAAAACGAGGCTACTATCAGCAAGGCCCCGACAGTGAGCTTTGATTCACAGCCTGCTGCTGGTGCACCAGTGACGAATTAAGCAGCACTTTTGCTTCGATTGTGGATAACTTTTTAAATATTGCGGATATCTATGCATCGCGTGGATAAGTTGAACGATAGCTATGTGAAGCATGGTTACGCATGACGTGCAGTTTAGGAGAAACAACGTGTTGCAAAGCCAGCCACAACGTGACAGCAAGCTGCTGCCGGGCTATGTGCGCGCCGTTATTGCTTTATTTTTACTGTGCTGTAGCAGTGTGCTGGCTTATGCCGAGACCTCCCCTGGCCAGCAGGTGCAGGCCATGCTGCCCACCGCACTGACAACGCAACCTGCCGCTACTGATACAGATGATACAGGCGCAGGATCAAGCGCTGTGCAGCCCCAGCCGGATGCTGCAGCACTGCAAGTACAGTTGCCCAGCCTAAATGCGCCAGTTATTGATAATGCCGGGGTACTTACGACACAACAACGCGAAGCACTTAGCCAGCAAATACTTTCAATTTATCAGGCTGGCCGTGCCCAGATAGGCTTGATGGTATTGCCTACTACCGGGCAGGAAAATATTTTTGATTATGCAGTGCGGGCTTTTACCGCCTGGCAGTTGGGTGATGAAAAACAGGATAACGGCCTGTTGATTATTGTTGCCGTGAATGACCATAAAATACAGATACTCACCGGCTATGGGCTGGAAGGCGTGCTGCCTGATGTGGTGGTTAAACGGATTATTGAAGCGCAAATTACGCCTCTATTTAAACAGGCTGACTATGCCGGGGGCTTACAGGCAGGTATTCAGCAGATAGATCATATCCTGCAACTAGACCCGGATATCGCCCGGGCCAGTGCCGAGCAGTTAAGGCAACAGCAGGC
>JASLIR010000155.1 GCA_030152125.1 Alkanindiges sp. | reverse complement strand
GTACTGATTTTTCATGAGGAAGTGGATCACCTGATGGGAGTAGGCCCAAAAGCTGAAAGCACGCTGGCAGAAAAGCACCGGCCATTGGCGGACTCCATCAGGGTGGCAGAGCAACAGTATCCGGGCGAACGGGTGGTGAGTACCGGTTTGGACCCTGAGCATTTTCCCGGGGTGTTTTTAATACTGATGACCAAGCCGGATCAGGGCATGATGGATGCCAGAATACTGTACAGTGATATCGCCAGTGCCAAGCTGCTGGAGCAGCCGCACCCGGATAGTACCCTGACCGGATTTTTATTAAAGCTGCATGCGGAGTGGTTTCTGGGGCCGATTGGCCAGTTACTCGGCGCGCTGATCGCTTTACTGGTATTTCTTTCCCTGCTATCCGGCCTAGTGGTATATGCGCCGTATGTAAAACGTTTTTTATTTGGCATTATCCGGCGTGGGCGTGGCAAGCGCCTGTTGCAGCTGGATTTGCATAACCTGATGGGCTCCATGGTATTTGGCTGGGCAATGGTGGTAACGATTACCGGCTTCCTGCTGGGCTTTAGTACGGTTGCCATTGGTATCTGGCAAATTACCGAATTAAGCGCCTTGCAGCAGAAATATAGCCAGCCGCTTACAGTGACCCGTCCTGCCTTTGATATTGACCATGTGTATAAAATAGCAGCTACGGCACAACCGGGCTGGCAACCTTCCTCGGTATTTTTTCCGGGCTCGGAATACTCCACCAAAAGCCATTATATGGTGCTGTTAAATGGGCAGCAGGGGCTGGATGAACGCTTGTTGAAAGTGGCGCTGGTGGATGCCAATACCGGCACGCTGACCACCACGGTGGAATTACCCTTTTACCTGAAAGCCATTTTATTGTCACAGCCGCTGCACTTTGGCGACTATGGTGGCATGCCGCTAAAGATTTTATGGACTATCTGTACTTGGATGACCCTGTTTATTACCGCCAATGGTGCGTGGTTATGGTGGGCAAAACGCCGTAAAAAGAACAAGGCAGGCAAGACTATTCCGGGAGCAGCGGCATGAAACTATGGGCAGGCTTGGGTATTATTGTGCTGATGGCGCTGCTGAGCATGGCCGCGCTAGTGGGTATGCTGGTATTTGATGGCATATGGGATACAGTATTGTTGCTGCTTGCAGTGATACCCATTGCGGTGGGTATATGGCGTTATAAGGTACTTAGCCGCAAGCCTTTAAGCAAAAAATAAATGCAGACTTTTGTGCTGGCTGATATGCATTAAAAAAAGGGCTGACCGGTTATAAGCACGGTCAGCCCTTTGTGTCTAGCCAACTAGTTTTACTTGGTCGCTTTTAACACCTGCGCATCCAGGATCACTACATCCTGTTTAGGCACATTCTGGTACATGCCTTTGTTGGTGGTAGGTACATTGGCAATTTTGTCTACCACGTCCAGGCCTTTTACCACTTTACCAAACACCGCATAGCCAAAATCACGTGAACCATTATCCAGCATGGCATTGTCCACATGGTTAATAAAAAACTGGCTGGTGGCAGAATCCACTACCTGGGTACGTGCCATGGCAATGGTGCCGCGCAGGTTTTTCAGGCCATTGTCCGCTTCGTTTTTAATGGGTGGATTGGTGGGTTTTTCATTCATGTTTTTATCAAAACCGCCGCCTTGAATCATAAAGTTTGGAATCACCCGGTGAAAAGTCGTGCCTTTATAAAAACCACTGTTCACATATTTCAAAAAATTAGCCGTACTAACAGGAGCTTTTTCATCATCCAGTTCCAGTTCAATATTACCGGCACTGGTTTTAAGCAATACATGTGGTTTATCGGCAGCCAGTACGGTGGCACTTAGCAGCAGCGCTGCAGCAGCAATAGAAAACTGTTTTAACATGGTTTTTCCTGATCCTTGTAAACTGTAGGTGGTTAATTTGCTGGCTTGATGCTAGCAAAAAAAACAGTAATACACATGTATGTTGTGTTAAAGAAAATTAACTTTAGGACAAGCGGGTTTTAACTGGCCTGGATTTTGTAAGGTGAGGGGACTCATGCTTTCTGGCAGTATACATGCAGCGCTTATCTCCCGATCCTTTTGACGACCTGAAGTCACCGTCTGAAAAGGGCTCTGCACCTCAGCGTATTGTTAAAAACCGCAGGGATTACAATACCTGGGTGGCTGATGAAACCATGGAAGACTATGCCTTGCGTTATGCGCCTACCAGCATGCGCAAATGGTCGGAGTTCCGGGTTGCCAATACGGCCTTTGGTGCCGTGTCTTTTCTGGCCATGGAGGCTATTGGCGGTTCCATTGCCTTAAATTATGGCTTTTTCAATGCGTTTGCTGCCATTTGTGCAGTGGCACTGATTGTATTTTTAACCAGTCTGCCCATTTCCTATTACGCGGCACGCTTTAATATTGATATGGACTTGCTAACCCGCGGTGCTGGTTTCGGCTATATTGGTTCTACCTTAACCTCTTTAATTTACTCCAGTTTTACCTTTATATTTTTTGCCATAGAAGCGGCCATTATGGCGCTGGCACTGGAGCTGGCCTTGGGCTTGCCGCTGTATCTGGGCTATCTGGTTAGTTCGGTGGTGATTATTCCGCTGGTGATTCGTGGCGTGACCCTGATTAATAAACTACAGGCATGGACACAACCTGTCTGGCTGCTTCTATTGTTTGCGCCCTACATTGCAGTACTGTCGCAAAAGCCGGATATTATTTCTGATGTGGTGCACTTTTCTGGTAAGCATGGGCAGGCTTCAACGTTTAATGTGCTTTCTTTTGGTGCGGCATGCACCGTAATTTTTGCCCTGGTGGCCCAAGTTGGGGAGCAGGTAGACTATTTGCGCTTTTTGCCACCCAAAACAGCACACAATAAAAAACGCTGGTATGCGGCTATTTTAGTGGCTGGTCCGGGCTGGATTGTGCTGGGCATGTTTAAAATTCTGGGTGGGGTATTGCTGGCGGTACTGGCTTTACAGCATCTGATTCCGGTGGAAAAGGCTGCTGATCCTACCCAGATGTATATGGTGGCCTACCAGTACATTTTTGAAAACCAGCAGGTAGCCCTGTTTGTAGCGGCGTTTTTTGTGGTCATCTCGCAAATAAAAATTAATGTAACCAATGCCTATGCAGGGTCGCTGGCATGGTCCAACTTTTTTGCCCGCTTAACCCATAGCCACCCGGGGCGGGTGGTATGGCTGATATTTAATGTGTTAATCGCCCTGATGCTGATGGAGCTGGGGGTATTTCATGCACTGGAGCAGGTGCTGGGCCTGTATGCCAATATTGCGATTGCCTGGATTGCCGCACTGGTGGCAGATCTGGTAGTAAACAAGCCTTTAGGTTTAAGCCCCAAAGGGATTGAGTTCCGCCGTGCCTATTTGTATGACGTGAATCCGGTGGGCGTAGGCGCCATGTCTATCGCGTCTTTAGTGGCGATTATTGCCTATTCCGGTGTGATGGGTGAGTTGGCCAAGGCGCTGGCTTCGTTTATTGCCTTTGGGGTGTCCTTTATACTGGTGCCTATTATCGCGCTACTGACCAAAAGCAAATACTACATTGCGCGCCAGCCAGCCGTATTTTTTAAACCCATGCAGTACTGCTGTATTTGCGAAAAGAAATATGAAAAGGAAGATGTGGCTTATTGTCCGGCTTATCACGATACCATTTGTTCGCTGTGCTGCTCGCTGGATGCGCGTTGCCACGATTTATGCAAGCCAACAGCCCGTCTGGCATTTCAGCTGAATGCAG
>JASLIR010000113.1 GCA_030152125.1 Alkanindiges sp. | reverse complement strand
ATGCCTTTACCCGCTTTAAGGGTTGCCCAGCCAGCGTTTGCATAAAGGCAGACCAAACCACCTGCACGCCCACATTAGAGGCTTGCAGGGGTTGTATCTGCACATCCTGCTGCTGTAATACATCCACCCATGCAGCATCGCTGCCCAAACGGCGCCAGCTGCCACCACCAGTTGCCAGCACCACCGCACTGGCTGGTTGCCCAAACAGCTGCTCAGCATGCTTAAACTGTAGCTGTCCATTATCTGTCCAGCCCAGCCATTGGTGCCGGTAAAAAAACTGTACGCCCTGCTGTTTTAAACGTGCCAGCCAGGCGCGTAATAAAGGTGCGGCTTTCATTTCCAGCGGAAAAATACGCCCGGAGCTGCCAATATACGAACTAATGCCCAAACCTGCCATCCAGTGCTGAATGGCCAGCGCATCAAAGGCTTTAACCATGGGGCCAAGCCAGTCGGCCTGATCATAGCGGCTAATAAACAGCTCAATCTCTTCACTGTGGCTGATATTCAGGCCGGTTTTACCTGCCATAAGGAACTTGCGTGCGGCGGATGGCATTTGTTCATATACCTGTACGGTATAACCCGCCTGTACCAGTATCTCTGCTGCCATTAAACCCGCCGGACCTGCACCAATAATGACTACCGGGGCTTGCTGCACATCAGCCATCGTCTGCTTATTCCTGTTCAATTTCTGGCTGTAAGGCACGGTCATACGCATCAAAGGCCGTTTGATAGCCCACCGGCTTGCGGATAAGCAACTCCTGGCACAGCTCACCACGCGCCAGATATTTCACTTCAAAGTGCGTGCGGGCCGAATCTGGCGCTACCACCTGACGGACAAACGGTAACTGCCACACACCCTGTAATTGCTGCACAGCTTCCTCAATATATTCAGGAATGTTGCTGGCCAGCGTCAGCTGTGCGCCATCCTGCAAGCGCGATAATAAAAACTCAAAGAACGGCATATTCAGCCAGCGCTGCGCCGGATTTTTAGGCTCCGGGTTAGGGTATAAAATAAAGCATTCGCTAATACTTTGAGGCGGCAAGGCATGCACCACCCACGGAATCGCATCGGCATGTACCGGATGTACATGGGCCAACTGCGCTGCTGCTGCCCGTTCGGCAAATACATTAAATTTTTCGGCAGTACGTTCAACAGCGTACAGGGTTTTAGCCGGATATTGCTGACCAAACAAAATGGCATGCCTGCCCATGCCCGCACCAATTTCCAGACATAACGGCTGTGCGAGCTGACACCAGTCAGGACGTGCAAAGCCACGCGGCGCTTTTAGGAACTGGGGCTGAAACACACGGCGTGTCATGGGGCTTATCTCTCTGTAGCACGGCCGCCTGATTGCACACAGCTATAATCAATCAGCCAAAGTACATAGTGTAACAACTCCACAGGCATCACACAGCAGGAAGGCCGTTTATTAACCTTGAAAAACCGGCTAAAGCCCCTATTTACTTGCATATATTGTTAAACAGCAGTGAACTTATGCAATCACAAGACCCTGTAACGAACGCACGCACTTTTCCGTGCCCGCGCTGTAAAAAACCGTCGCAATGGACAGATAACCCTTATCGCCCTTTTTGTTCGGAGCGCTGCAAGCTGATTGATTTAGGCGCATGGGCCAGTGAGGAGTACAAAATTAATAGCAACAGCAAGCCCGAGCTGAACGAAGGCAGCGACGAGGATTAAATACTGATCCTCGCCTGTCGCAGGGCATATATTGTGTAATTTGACTAAAACAGCATGCACTACCCAGGCTTAATTGGCCAGGATGCTTAGCTTGCTATATAAGCTGGCTAAATTTAGTTAGCTAAACTGGCTGCGCTGGTTCTGGAAATAATCCTGTTTAATACCCAACTGCTTTCCGGCTTGCCACCGGCGCTATTTTTCACCACTTCCTGCTTCACATCCAGCAGGTAGGCATAACCGGCCTGATACTTAAAGCCTTCAATAGGCTTACTCAGGGGATTAAAGTTGTTCTGATAACGTGTACGGTATTGCAGGCAACCCGCCTGCGCATTGCTGGCACTATTGCATACGGCCTGACGTGGCGACACTTCCACCATAAAACTGTTGATTGGCTGAATATTAACAGCCACTGCATTACCATCGGTTATAACCGGGGTGGCCTGCTGTGTATTGGCTGCATTTTGTGGCGTGCCCTGACATGCCACCAGTCCCAGTGTGGCAACTGCCACCATACTGATTAAACCCGCTTTCATTGATCCTTCACTCCCATCACCACATTTGGCAATCACATGCCTCGCCATCATTGGCTTACCTTTGTATACACGCCATCCTGTCCGTGCAGGTCAGGTTAACGCTTTTTACCGGGATTACCAGTAAACTTACACAAGATACAAGGTTATGAAGGGAAATATCACAATAAGCTACCAATCACCACACATTTTTTAAGCAATTTTTCAGCTTCCGACTGGCGGTTTATGCATTACCTGTATAAATAATGACTTAGCCAGCACGTCCTGCGACAAATGGATTAGTGCGTTTTTCATGGCCAATGGTGCTCATGGGGCCATGCCCGGCAATAAATTTGGTCTCATCCGGCAGGCTAAACAGCTGCTGACGGATGGAGCCCATCAATTGCTGATGGTTGCCGCGCGGAAAATCGGTACGGCCAACCGAACCGGCAAACAGCACATCCCCTGTCCACACCAGGCCTAAATCCTTGCTATAAATCACCACATGGCCCGGCGTATGCCCAGGGGTAAAACGCACCTCAAAACTGTATTTATCCAGTTGCAATTGCTCACCACCTTCCAGCCACTGGGTCACCTCTACGCGTTCCGGCACTGGAAAACCAAACATCTTTGATTGCTGCGACAACGCTTCCAGCCAGAAATCATCTTCCTTATGCGGGCCGATTACCGGCACGCCATAAAACTGTGCCAATTCACCCACCGCACCTACATGGTCCAAGTGACCATGGGTTAGCCATAAGGCCACAATATTTACCCCGGCTTTTTCCACCGCCTGTTTTAACTTCGCTGAATCCCCACCCGCATCAATCAGCACGGCCTGTTTGCTTTCATCGTCCCATAACAAGCTACAGTTCTGGGCAAACGGCGTGACAGGTATAATTTGATAATGCAACATAACAGGATGCCTCAGGCAGTATAGCTGGTCTTAACAAATTCTATTATAACAGCTTCAGGCTAAGGGGCCGACTTAACCGCAGACACTGCCACAAAAGCACTAACAAAAGGCTGCACTAGGCTGGTCAGTAGGGCAATATGTTCGGGGCTGCTATTCAGGGCGGGAATATAATCATAGCGCTGCCCGCCTGCAGCAAGAAACAGGTGCTTATTTTCTACCGCCAACTCTTCCAGTGTTTCCAGGCAATCCGCCGAGAATGCCGGGCTTAATACCTGCACATGCTTCACACCTTCACTGCCCCAGTGTTGCAGTAACTCACTGGTGTAGGGCTTTACCCACTCCTGTCTGCCAAAACGCGACTGGAAGCTAATGGCCCACTGGTCATCACTTAAACCTAATTCCCGGGCTAGTAAACGTGCCGTGCTACGGCATTGCGCTGCATAGGGGTCGCCTTTATCAGCGTATGGTTGTGGAATGCCGTGGAAAGACATTAACAGTTTATCCGGCACGCCATGCTGTTGCTGATACTGCTGCACACTGTGTGCCAATGCCTGAATATATTGCGGATGCGCGTGGTAATCCTTAAGAATAGTGAATGCAGGCAGGTTGCGCTGCTGCTTTAACCAGGCATTCAGTGCATCGTATACCGCCCCGGTTGAAGTGGCTGAGTATTGTGGAAACATCGGCAACACCACCAGTTGCTCAACCTGCTGTGCCATCAGCCCGTTCAAGGCATCGGGAATAGCAGGCTGGCCGTAGCTCATGGCAGGAACAACCTGTATGTTCAGTTCAGGGAACTGCTGAAGCAACTGGCTTTGCAGCAATGCACACTGCTGTTTAAGGATGGTTCGCATCGGTGAGTCATCCTGCCAGATGGAAGCATAGGCCTTTGCCACCCGTTTGGGCCGCAATGGCAATACAAACAGGTTTAAAATAATGGCCCATAGCACAGCCGGAATTTCTATCACTCGGGGGTCGGATAAAAACTGGCGTAAGTAGCGGCGTACCGCAGGTGCAGTAGGCGCATCCGGGGTACCCAGATTCACCAGAACAATCGCTATGGCTGGTTTGGAAAGTTGCGACATGTGCAGCAGGAGCATGACGAAAGGAATTTACACGGTAACAAGAAAATCGTTGCTATACAAATGCTCAGCACAAAGGTGCGTGACAAATGCGCAGGCAATATCAAATACAATACATAAATCAGTAACCCAGCACACAGGCATAAAAAAAGCTGCCATGGCAACTTTTAATAAATAGATTGATGAGTACTTTAAACTGCATGCCTGCCTTTGGTAATTTCCAGCAGCATTTTTTCACCATTCGGGGTTAAGCCCCATAATAGGCGCTGGCGGTCATCACGACCCACCGGAATAATCCAGTCATTATGCTTTAACTGCAGTTTAATGGCATGCAGCGCACGCACGTTAATCAGGCTGCGTGCAGTGGCATGTGCCCGCGGCATCACTTCCCGCACATCCGTTAAGGACGTCTGGTTCAGGTATTCATTCATTACCCTGGCAAAATTTTCTTCCGGTGCAGCAGGGCTAAAACCGGGCCCCACCACAGCCAGAATATCACCCCATTTCATTTTACGCTGTGGACGCAATTCCTTAAAATTACCGTCCTGATAGGCATGTACCTTATAGTCAAAGGCAAACATGTCCTGGCGGTTGGTTTTAGGTAACTGCAAAAAGGGATCAGCTTTTACCGTACCGCCAGCCTGCAATTCCAGCTGGGCAATTTTCTGGCGTAGCTGGTCAATTTCATCCTGCAGTTGCTGGGTGTTTTGTGGGCGAATCCAGCCCAGTGCAGGGTAACGGTCAATCATTTGCGGCATGGCATGCCGCACCGCCATTTCCAGGTCACGCAGGTTACGGTAACTGGAAATTACATCACGCTCGCGCTGTAACTGCTGCCGGAAATCCTTGAACTTCAGGTTACCTTCTACGGTTTTTTCCTGTAATTCAGGCGCGCGGCTTTCCGGTGCCTCATGCATTAACAGCAAAATCGGTTTTTGTTTGGTCACTGCATAAATGTATTCAAGGTGCATATAGCTCACACCCGATGCAGAGAGTTCGCCATAGCAACCGCCAATCAGCATCACAAAATAATCGCAATCATCAATCTGGCGACGGGCAAATGCAGTGGTTAAGGGGGTTCTGTGTTCCAGCCCCCACGAGAAAAATCCCTGGCTCACTAAAGCTTGTGACAGCACCACGCGCTCAGCTTGCATATCCGCACCAGAGGTACAAATAAATACGTGATAGCGTTTATCTATCATAAAAGACATCCTTGCAGATCCATCCATGGCGCATGAAAAAAACAAGCAATGAGAACTAGTTCTCAATATACCGCAAAAAATCTGCACTAGTAGCCAAATTTCGTCTGACATTGACAAAAATACGATTTTTTGCCTGTTTTTTGGACAGTCTACCCCGCTGTTCCTGCTTTAGCAACCAAGCTTGGTTGGTCCCTGATCAATTGAAAGCAGCTTATTGTTAATGTTTTTTTCCAGGGCATTGCCTCCCTGTAATAACCATGCCCACAAGCCTTTAAATGAGCACCTGTTTTACCGCTACCACAGCATGCCCTGTGGGCAGACCCAGCAACTGGTGCAATACGGGCTGGGCCTGCCCGGCGCTGCCTGTCACATAGCAGCTTAAGCTTGCCACCGGCTGCCCATCCGCCAGCGGGCGTACCAGCCCTTTGGCGGCCAGTACCCTGCCAGTCTGCCGGGCAACGGCCAGGCCGGATTCCACCAG
>JASLIR010000181.1 GCA_030152125.1 Alkanindiges sp. | reverse complement strand
AGTAAGGAGAATTAATAGGCTGAGGCATTGACTCAGCCTATTATAAAAATAATTACGAATACTATTCATTATAAACAAGACATCAACTGATGCACTGCTTCATTCCTAGACACAGAATATAGTGGAGAATGTATATATGCTTTTAAATCAAGCTAAATTTAAAGAACCAATGAAATTGGTATACCAAGTTCAGGTTAAGATTAAACAAGATCCCGAACATGTAAAAAGAGTTCAAGAATTGACTCTGAATAAACAAAGACCAACTAGAGGATTGAATGGAACATATGGATTATATGGTTCAAGCGAGTGGTTAGAAAACCTTGAATCCGGAATTATCCCAAGAAAACAAATTTCAGGAGTCATTCAAGACGTTTATAGAGCTAGTATGGATAGTTCTGGTAGCCCGGATCAGATTGATATCCTCCTTGATGGAGGTGGTATCATTAGCAAAGGAATTTATATAAACCATCGAAAGGATCTAAAACTTTTTAGAAAAGGCAAAATGGTTGAAATCCTATGCTTCATTGAAGATATGAAGCTTATAGATCATGGTGTAGGAAAATATCAAACACATGAATTTGTTCTTGAAATGGCCGTCTCTCTTTAGATGCTTAACGTAAAGCTAATTTCTGTCGAGTGAGTCAACCGGATAACAATGTCATCTGACAAACTCTGTGTATTATCTGCCAATAATCGTATTTCAAACATATCAGGTAACTGCTTAACCCAGCCCTGCCCAAGAAAAATATCAGCCTGATAAAAATTCACTGGCAAATTAATACCATTTAATGAGTCAGGCAGAAAGCGGCCTGTAGCAATCTCCTCTATTAACTGCCGGGTGTCATTTGGCAAAACAAAAATTTCTGTCAATGGGTCAGCAATATCAAATATGGACTCAGCCAGCAATACAGGCGTAGCTTTTGATAAAGCATAAGCTGATTTAAACTCATCTACCGGAAAAACCTTGCCTGTGTTGGTTAGAACTTCTAGCAGAATTCCTGTTTTAACTCCTTGATAAACAGCCAGCTCAACCGGAGCAGTAACACTGGCAATGCCGGTAAATGCCTTTTGGGCTTTCCAGCGCATGAAGTCAGGCGATAGCTGCATCAGCATAAATGACATCAGGCAAGCTTCCTTTTTAACGAAATATCAACTTAGGTTAGAGGTAGGCTGCGGCCTTGGCCCAGCCCAATATCGGCCATGTATCCCTGCATGTTATGTTGCTATATACTTATAAAATAGTAAATTAATGGAATGCCACGCTTTGCTAATGCCATCCTACAGAAAGTAGTCTTACACATTGATTGCAATAGTATATAAAAGAACTTTAAAAAAGGTTTTAAAGCCATGAATGGCATGATTCTACACTTTGATGATACAGAAG
Organism: Alkanindiges sp.; assembly: GCA_030152125.1. Lineage (GTDB taxonomy): Bacteria > Pseudomonadota > Gammaproteobacteria > Pseudomonadales > Moraxellaceae > JASLIR01. Next base: position 6,822 of record JASLIR010000181.1, on the reverse strand, counting down.
ACTGGTGCATAGAACAGTGGTTGCTTAATCAGGGAGGAAAAGAAAATCCCGGCTATACCGTATTTTTGGTTAAAGATGATGGCTGGCTTGCGATTACTCATGAGCTGAGGATTCTCAATGACTATGATGACGAAGAAGTAGATCAGCTTTTTAGTCTTATTGATCCAACAAAAATCTATCTTCTCGAATGGCGTGGAGACAGCATGATTTCCTGGTTTATGGCAAATATCCCCCGCCATATAAAAGCTGTTATTGATAATAATGTTGGAATCATTTGCTACTTATCTTCGGTTACTGACTTGCCTTTAAACACCTGGCTAAGACAACCCAGGCTGGAATAGCAAACCCTATTCCGCCCATTTCGATAGGTAATTTGCCACACGATGAATTACCCAAAGCCAGGCTTTGCTAATGCCACCCTACCTTAAGTTACCTATCTTTTGCTTCCGGTTTTAAATACATAGACATATTTCCCCTATCGAGGATGTGAAACAGTTGTGTAGGCTGCGGCCTTGGCCCAGCCCAATCTCGGTCATGTATCCCTGCATGTTATGGTGCTATATATTTATAAAATAGTAAATTAATAGAATGCTGGGCTAAAGCGCCAGCTTACTCCCATATATAGTCAAACCATCCAATTGCTCATACAGGAATAAGGCTTTTTACGGTCTTGCGCTGCTTTATTCGCAGCTCAGGGCGAAGCACCCAAACCCCATCAAATTTTCGGATGCCGCAACATTGCATAGTCGTCCGAAAATTTGGCCTTTGATTTTATTAAAAAATATATTGTCATGCTTATAAAGTCAAAGGCGCAAAAATTGCCTCCGCAAGCGGAGGCAATTTTTGTGTTGGTTTGGAGGACTTCCCTCCAAACCACCCCTTTGCTAATACCACCCTACCCAAAGCCAAACAGCTTAACCCTTAACGGCCTGCCTCTCCTCCAGCCAAACCGACCACATTAAAATCACCAGCCCGCCAATACCCAGCGCCACACCCGCCCATATGGGTGCGGTCCAGCCTAGCCCTGCACTAATCACCAGCCCACCCAGCCATGCACCCTGTGCATTGGCAATATTGAATGCGGAATGATTAAGCGATGCCGCCAGCGTTTGTGCCTCCCCGGCCACATCCATCAGGCGGGTTTGCAGTACCGGCCCCAAAGCCATGGCCGAAGCGCCCAGCAGGAAAAATGCCAGCACAGCGGTATAGATATTGCCTACCATAAACGGTGCAATGCTAAAGGCAATAATGATGGCAAAAATAATGCGGTACATGGCCTTTTTCATGCCACGGTCGGCCAGCCAGCCGCCAATCAGGCCACCACACAGCATGCCAAAGCCCCATACCGACAAAGCTATTGGCACATAACGGATATTTACCCCGGTATAGTCAGTCAGGATAGGCGAAATATAGGTATACACCGAAAACATGCCGCCAAAACCAATGGCGGCAATGCCCAGTGTCAGCCACATTTGCGGGCGCCTGATGCCGCTCAGCTCACTGCGCATGCTGGCATTGGCCGGGGCGGCAATTTTTGGCAGGGCCCGCCAAATGGCAGCAATGGTCAGCACACCAATAAAGGCAGCAAACTCAAAACCGCTACGCCAGCCCCAGTGCTGCCCGAGCCAGGTGGCAAATGGCACCCCAATTACCGTGGCAACAGTTAAACCCAGCATCACATAAGACACTGCCTTGGCACGCCGTTGCGGCCCGGCCAGTGCAGCGGCCACCAGCGCCGCTACGCCAAAATAAGCCCCATGCGGCAAACCGGCAATAAAACGCGATAACACCAGCGAATGAAAATCCGCCGCAAAAGCAGTAGCAAAATTCCCAAGCGAGAAGAACAGCATCAGCAATAGCAGCAAGCCTTTACGCGGCATTTTGGCCGACAATACGGCAATTAACGGCGCACCAACCACCACACCCAGCGCATAGGCACTAATCGCATGCCCCGCCTGCGGTACGCTCACACCTACCCCGGCAGCAATTTCCTGAATCAGCCCCATCGCCACAAATTCTGTAGTACCAATACCAAAGCCACCCAGTGCAAGGGCTATAATTACCAGCAATAAACTAGCGGAAGGCGCTTCGGTTACAGGTGCAGGATAGCTGTTATCACTGGCATCAATCAGGTTGTTATAATCGGTCATGTTTACTCAAGAATTCGCGGTGTAAAAAGCGCCTACCTGCGATAACTTAAACCACCCTGTTAATCTTCAAATTTTACTAAACTTTAACAGCATCTGCCGGGCTTTTTACTAAGACATTGGTATGGGCTTACGCCGTGAGCAAATACGCCTGCATATCAGGTTTTCAGCACCCTTAAGCACTAATTTTAAATTTATTTCCTTGAACTTTATGCTAAATTAGCCAACCTTAAATGAAGCTTAAGGCTTTGTAGCGTTTTGACCACGCTGTGCCGTTTTTGGAGCCCGCATTGTAACAAAAGCGTCAAAGCGACAAGTACACTTGCCGCCCTGCTGGGCTTTTAACGTGAAGGATGGAGGTAGATGGGATAGATAACGTACAAATATCGATCACTTTACAATGACATATTTGGCAATAAATAAGTTACCAAACTCCATCAATACGTTCCAAAAATAATCTTTCTATTGGAAATGTTAGCAGTATCATTCGCGGCATACAGCGTCCGGCGGTCAAACTACAGCCAATGCAGAACAGGTACAATAACAGCCTTGTACCACGATGCTGTGCTGTGATGGCCAGCGCATACCAGCCTTGCCAGCAACGACATTGAACTGTCACCCGGGGTACATGGAGGTGTATAATTTAACAGTGAGCAGCGATGAGCCAGCAATATGCCTTTATCCAGTGTTCAGCCTATACATCATCCTGTCAGCCTGCTGACCGGCCATGTCAGTACCTGTTTAGTGCCCTGCCTTCTGTTCAGGGCTGTCGACCTGTGTACATCAGCTTGTACCCCTTTTTGTTGTGTTCCTTTTTTTAACTCCGCTTTTAACTTTAGTGTGTTTCCATGATGCAACGCCTGTTTGTGTGTTTACTTTCTGCGTGTGTACTGAATATGTCCGTCTATGCTGCCGATAGTGCCGCCGATGATACCGTAACCCCTGCTGCCACAACGGATGCTACTACAGCAGTAGCTGGCAGCCCTACAGTAACTGCCAGTGACGCAGGTACCGGAGCAACCACGGTGGCCAGTGCAGCAGAGGCCAACCATAGCCAGTTGCCCGAACTAACCGTGATTGGTTACCACGAGATTATTAATACGGAACAGGCGCTGATTCCGCAATATGCGGTATCGCCGGACACCTTTGAACAGCAAATTGCCTGGCTACATGACCACGGCTACAAGTTTGTGAGTGTGGATGACATTCTGGCTGCGCGTGCCGGCAAAAAGCCACTGCCGGAAAAAGCCGTATTGCTGAGCTTTGACGATGGCTACCGCTCCTTTTACCAGTACGCCTTTCCGGTACTCAAGCGCTATAAGGCCCCTGCGGTACTGGCGCTGGTGGGTAGCTGGCTAACGCCGAAAGAAAATCAGGACATCGATTTTGGTGGCGAGCCTGTAGCACGCAATACTATGTTCAGCTGGGCAGAATTAAAAGAGATGGTGGACAGTGGCCTGGTGGAACTGGGTAGCCACAGCTTTGCCCTGCACGATGGTATTCTGGCCAACCCGCAAGGCAATATGGAACCCGCAGTTACCACCCGGCTCTATTCTGCAAAAAGCCACAGCTACGAAAAAGACAGTGCCTACCGCAACCGCATTTATGACGACCTGAAACGCAATAATGAACTGTTACGATCACATGGCTTTAAATCGCCCCGCGTGATGATATGGCCCTATGGTGCCTATAACATGGAAGCAGTGAAAATTGCCGACAAGCTGGGGATGCCAATTAGCCTGACCCTGGAAGATGGCCCCAACTACCCCAGCACACCGCTGTATGCCCTGCGCCGTATTCTGGTTGATAAAACCATGGGCCCGGAAGACCTGCAGCATGAAATTTATGTACGTGAGCAAAACCTGACTGACAATAACCGCGCGCAAAAAATCATGCATGTGGACCTGGACTATATTTACGATCCAGACGCGGTACAACAGGAAAAAAACCTGGGCCACCTGCTGGACCGTATTATCGCCATGCGTGTGAATACGGTGTACCTGCAAGCCTTCTCTGACCCGGATGCCAATGGCTCGGCGGATATGGTGTATTTCCCTAACCGTCACATTCCCATGCGTGCCGACCTGTTTAACCGCGTGTCCTGGCAAATCCAGACCCGCACCCAGGTAAAACGGGTGTATGCATGGATGCCGCTACTGGCCTGGGAGCTGCCTAAAAAAGACAAGGCCTCCAAAGACCTGGTGCTTACCCAGCAAAAGCAGGATTCCAAACACCTGAACATGGGCTATCACCGCCTCACGCCGTTTTCTGCGCGGGCACGTAATACCATTAAGGATATTTTTGAGGATCTGTCCAAGTCTGCCACCTTTGACGGCCTGCTGTTCCATGACGATGTCACCCTGTCCGACTATGAAGATGCCAGCCCGCAGGCACTGGAACAGTATAAAAAAGCCGGACTACCCACCGACCTGCAAAAAATCCGTGATGATGACGGCCTGATGCAGAAATGGACCGCGCTGAAAACCGGCACCCTGGACAACTTTGCCATGGAACTGGTGAATGTGGTCAAGCAGCAGCAACCCTACCTGCTTACTGCGCGCAATATGTATGCACAAGTGGTACTGTCACCGTATGCCGAAAACTGGTATGCGCAATCGCTGGAAGATTCATTAAAGAAATATGACTTTACTGCCATTATGGCCATGCCCTACATGGAGCAGGTCACCGACCAGAACAAGTTCTATCAGGACCTGGTAGACCGGGTAAAACAGTACCCGAACGGTATTAACCGCACGGTATTTGAATTGCAGGCTACCAACTGGCGTACCAATGAAAAAATCCCGTCCCAGGAAATTGCCGATACCATTGCCAAGCTGTATTCGCTGGGTGCCAAGCATATTGCCTATTACCCGGATGACCCGATTCAGGACCACCCGGACCCGGCTGTATTACGCGCCGTATTCGACAGTAAATCCAGCAAGCCGGTACCCTGAGATGTGCAATATCATGCCAAATATTATGCCAAAGCCAGTTATGCGTCACTCCCGTTGCCAGCAGGTATAAACCATCATGCTACTTTCACTTGAAAAACTCTGGCACTTTTTACTGGGCTTCGTGTTTTATTACCCGCTGTTCATGTCTTATTTATGGATGATGGGCGCACTGATTTTTTACTGGCGCGAACGGCAGGACCCGCCCTATAAGCAGCCGCCACAGCTCAGCCCTGCTCCCTCGGTGAGTGTGCTGGTGCCGTGTTATAATGAAGGTGATAACGCGGAAGAAACCATTACCCATGCGCTGGCGCTGGATTACCCGGATTTTGAAGTCATTGCCATTAACGATGGCAGCAAGGACAACACCGGTGAAGTACTGGACCGCCTTGCGGCTAAATATCCGAAACTGAAAGTGGTGCATCTGGCACAAAACCAGGGTAAGGCCATGGCACTACAGGCCGGTAGCCTGCTGGCCAAGTCGGAGTTCCTGATTGGTATTGATGGTGATGCCCTGCTGGACCCGCATGCCGCACACTGGATGGTACGCCACTTTGTGGAAAACCCGGATGTGGCGGCGGTTACGGGTAATCCCCGCATCCGCAACCGCTCTACCCTGCTGGGGCGTATTCAGGTGGGCGAGTTTTCTTCCATTGTGGGCATGATCAAGCGGGCGCAGCGGGTATTTGGCCGTCTGTTTACCGTGTCCGGGGTAATTACCGCCTTTCGCAAAAGCGCGGTGCATGATGTAGGTTACTGGTCAGCCGACATGCTGACCGAAGATATCGACATTACCTGGAAACTGCAGCGTGCTGGCTGGGATGTAACCTTTGAACCGAATGCGCTGGTATGGATTTTAATGCCGGAAACCCTGTCCGGCTTATGGAAACAGCGCCTGCGCTGGGCCATGGGTGGCGCACAGGTGCTGCTGAAAAACCTGAATGTATTTACCCGCCCGAAACAGAATTATATGTGGCCATTGATGTTTGAGTTGTGTTTGACACTCGTTTGGTCATATTTAATGTTAATAATGGCGATTTTATGGCTCATCAGCTATATACTGCCCACCCAAACGCTACCACTGGTCGGCTCGCCAGTGATTCCGCATGGGACAGGTATTTTGCTGGGTGCCACCTGTCTGATCCAGTTTGCCCTGAGCAAATGGATGGACAGTCGATACGAGTCGAAACTTGGTCGTAATTTTTACTGGATGATCTGGTATCCACTGGTGTACTGGATGATCAATATCGGTTCAACCATCGTGGCCTTTCCCAAAGTCCTGTTCAGGGACGCTGGTAAAAGGGCACGCTGGGTAAGTCCGGATCGTGGAATACGTCCTAATCAATAAATGAAAAGTGATGATCATGACTACTGAATCTTTAATTATCGATGCTCGCCAGCAACTACCCTGGCGCCGCCGTTTTTTCTCGGATACCTCCACCGCCACCATGTGGGTTGTCTGGCTGCTGTTATGGCGCCCGCTGCTGCTGGTTACCGGCTTTATGAGTGTAAAACACCATCACGTGTTTGCACCGGTGATTGGTATAGACATTGAGGAATACCTGGTGGCCCTGTTTGCCTGTGCCGCTGCGTTACTGCTGTGGTCTGGCCTGCCCTCCAAGCAGGTGCGTAACCTGCAGGCCAGACAAACCAGCGACTACGCCCAATATTTCGAGCTGCCACTGGAAAATATCGAGTCCAGCCGCCAGTCACAAATCTGTATT
>JASLIR010000060.1 GCA_030152125.1 Alkanindiges sp. | reverse complement strand
ATACTGGCGCGTGCCACTTCCTCAAAAATATCCCCCAGCATCACCTCTGCACTTACCGGCTGCCTTGCCCCTGCCTTGCGGGTAAGCAACAGCGCTAGGGCATTACTCTGGTCATCTGCCTGATAGCCCACCGCACGGCAGGTTCGTGTGTTATCACAGGCCAGCTCCCAGTCTGCATGCGCAAAGGATACCTCCTCCACGGGGGCGGCATGGGCGAATTGTAGTGAGGCTAAGCTTGCCCCCAGTAAAGCGATTTGTTTTCGGTTCATTGTCTGTGGCCAATCTGCAACTGTTGGATTTTTACAGAAGAATCATAGCGTAAATTTAAGTCGCTATTGTTATGCCTGAGTCAACAGATTTGTCTTAAACCCCAGTATGCAGGTACTCCCGTCATACAGAATAAACAGTGTATGCGCTATCCAGCACATTTCGGCTACGCCGTAGTTTTAATGCGGACAACCTCGTAGCACTCTCCTCCTCACTCGTAGCACATATGCCTCACTGCCCCGCCAGTTCCCTTAACTCTTGCGCCCGGGCAATATTGATCTGCATGGGACAAAAGGAATACATGGGCGAGCCCACATAAGAACCCACCAGGCTGCAATGCCTGTCGCGATAGCTGATCCACGCTTGCTGAGCCTGCTCCAGCTTTTTGGCATCCTCGGGCGCATCTTTAAGTAGGCGGTTATACATTTTGTTGTAATACAGATTGATCTGCTTTTTGGCCGCAGCTGACGCCTCCCCAGAACAAGCTTCTACTACCCCGTTATTAATCGTTCCATGCTTGTTCACACAATGATCATAAATTTTGTCCAGAGGACTAAGGGTATCAGCCGCTAAAACTTGTCCACTGCACAGTAAACCACCTGCCAATAAATATGCGTTTAAATAATTCATGTTTGTTCCTGTCTTAGTCTTTTTATGGCCTGAATCTGGCTGATTTTATACAGCTAAAGAAGCCACCACATGCTGCCTTAACCACTGGTGCGCCGGATCACGATGTACCCGCTCATGCCACAGCATACTCATTTCAAAACCCGGCAACTGCACTGGCGCTGGCACCACACACAGGCCGGTTTGCTGCTGTAGCAGGCGCGATGGCAACATGGCTACCAGATCACTACTTCTTAATACCGACAGGGCAAACAGGAAGTGCGGCACCGACAGTGCTACCCGCCGCGACAGGCCCATACCAGCCAATATAGTATCCGCCACGCCATAAAAGCCACCACCGTCCGGCGATACCAGCACAAACTGCAACTGGCAAAATTGCTGCACGCTGAGCTTAGCCGACAATTGCGGATGCCCTTCCCGCCCTACCAGCACATAATGTTCACTGAATAAAACCCGCTGGTGCAAATGCTCCGGCGCGTCATGCCGGGTATGCAGCGCCAGGTCAATATCGCCCTGTTCCAGTTGCCGGGCGATGCTGGCAGGTACCATATCCAGCACAGCCAGGCGGCTTTGCGGCGATGCTACCTGCAGGCCCTGCAAGGCAGGCAGCACAATGCTGGATTCAGTATAGTCCGTAGCAGCCACCCGCCAGGTGCGGCTGGCCAATGCAGGATCAAACGGCAACTCGGGTACAATCACCTGCTGCAAATAATCCAGTGCCTGCCGTAAAGGTTCCCGCAGTTGCAAAGCACGGGCTGTTGGCAGCATGCCGCGCGGCCCCGGCAACAGCAAGGGGTCATTAAATACATCACGCAGTTTACTCAGTTGCACACTCACGGAAGGCTGTGACAAATGCAGCCGCTGTGCCGCCCGTGTCACATTTTGCTCAGTCAGCAGGGCATCCAGCGTCAGTAGCAGGTTTAAATCCAGTTGCCTTAAGTTATCCATGACCAATTATTACCCATAACTATAGCTACTATATCAATCATTCATTTCTACTATAACTGCATACAGCCTATCCTGCATCTATTACATATAAGTAATGCACGAGATAACTATGAATGTTCTGATTGTTTATGCCCACCCGGAAGCCAGCTCACTGAATGGCCAGTTAAAAGATTTTGCAGTAGCGCATTTGCAGGCAGCCGGACATCAGGTACAAGTGTCCGACCTGTACGCCATGCAGTGGAAAAGTACACTGGATGGCGCGGATAACCTGGCCCGTGTAAACGGACAAATGACAAGTGCCTTTCATGCCGCGCTGGATTCCAGATATGCCTTTGAACATGGCCTGCAAAGCGCCGATATTGCCGCTGAACAGGACAAACTGCGCTGGGCAGACTTAGTCATTTTACAGTTCCCATTATGGTGGTTTAGCATGCCGGCCATTTTAAAAGGCTGGGTAGACCGGGTGTACGCCTATGGCTTTGCTTATGGTGTGGGCGAGCATTCCGACAGCCACTGGGGCGACCGCTACGGCGAAGGCAATATGGCAGGCAAACGCGCCATGCTGCTGGTAACAACAGGCGGCTGGGATTCCCACTACAGCCCGCGTGGCATTAATGGGCCGATGGACGACATCCTGTTCCCGATTCAGCATGGCATTTTGCATTACCCCGGCTTTGCGGTGCTGCCCCCGTTTGTGCAGTACCGTACTGGCCGTATGGACAATGACCGCCTGCAACAGATTAAAACCGAACTGGCACAACGGCTGGATCATTTAGACGACACAACACCCATCGCCTTCCGCCAGCAGAATGCTGGTGACTATACAATTCCTGCGCTTACCTTAAAGGACGATCTGGCTGCTGGCCAGCAGGGTTTTACCATACATACTGAATAACAATTTAGCCCAACCACCTAAAACAAAACCAGCCGCCCGGCTGGTTTTATTCCGCTTGCAGATAAACAGGTTTTACTGATCCGGAATATCCGCCTGCACCAGCAGGGCCAGTAACTGCAAGGATTCCTGCCAGCCCAGATAGCATGCTTCCGGTGGAATGACATCCGGCACACCTGCCTGGGTAATATGCACTTCGGTTCCCACTAACACCTGCTTTAACTGCACGGTCACCTGCATTTCACCGGGAAGGTTTGGGTCATCAAATTTATCGGTATAGCGAATCAGTTGATCCGGTACCAGTTCCACATACTCCCCGCCAAAGGAATGGCTGCTACCGGTAGAAAAGTTGCTGAATGACATTTTAAAACTGCCACCTTCCCTTAAATCCTGCTGGTGCATTTTGGCAGTAAAACCATGTGGTGGCAGCCATTTAACCAGTGCATCAGCATCTAAAAAAGCCTTGTAGATTTTTGCTGGTGGCGCAGCAAAGACGCGGTGTAATGTGATGGTGTTTGGCACGTTCCTTCTCCTGTATGATCAATGTTTGTTTTTTGTCCAATGACTGATCATACAGAAAGCAGCTGATACCACTATTTCAGTTTTGTGCGAGATTGTTGCCAAGTGGTAAATCGTATCTTTATTTGGCTGCGCACATCACCGGCCAGGCAGGGCT
>JASLIR010000059.1 GCA_030152125.1 Alkanindiges sp. | reverse complement strand
ACTATTTCTGCAACACAATTTACAGGCTTGAAACAGCAATACCCACAGTTAAATGGCTATCCTCAAGGCCCCGATCTGGTCAAGGTGGCTGCTGGCTGGCTGATTGAGCAGGCGGGCTGGAAGGGTAGGCGCATTGCTAATGTGGGCATGTATGAAAAGCAGGCACTGGTGCTGGTAAACCACTCCCGTGCGTCTTTGGCGGATGTGCAAACGCTAAGCACAGCGGTTCAGCGTGATGTGCAGGTACACTTTGGTATACAGCTGGAAGCAGAGCCGGTGCTGGTTAATTTTTAAATTGCCTGACGGATAATCCGGATGGCAGCAAGCTAAAAGGGTGAATGGATAGGGTGCATGGTGACACTTAAAACGTGGCAGAAAACGATACTCCGGCGCGCATTCTGGGTTGCTATCCTGACCGTGATAGCGACAGTTTTCGTGTATAGCCCGTTTTATTCCCGTATTATTTTATGGGCACTGAATAAAGTACCGGTGACGGTGAACCAGATTGCCGCAGCCAGCCAGCAGGGTGACGGCCTGATTATTGCCGAAAACCTGCCGGAACCAGGTTCGCCAGAGTGGGTGGCGCAGGAGCAGAAAGCGAGCATGGCGGATCAGAGCGGCACCACAGCCAGTCCCTCATTGCCGGAAGCCATTGCAGCCACCCATGCCGCCCAGCAGGTTAAACAGGATAATCCAGTTTCTTTTGCCGAAACTCTGACCCAGCTTTCACAGCAGCAGCAGGCTCAGTTAAGCAGTGCCGAGAAAAAACTGTTACGTGCCAGAGCCAAGCGCGGCACCAAAAGCGCCATCAATAATGCGCACGCCATTGTGGTTCTGGGTGGTGGTTTATCGCGTGACAAGCAGCGTCGTATCATTGTTAATGCCTATACCCGTTTGCGCCTGGAAAAGGCGGTTAACCAGAAAGGCTATAACCCTTTGCCTATTTTATTAAGTGGTGTAGAGGCCCCTTATATGCAGGAGTGGCTAAGCCAGCATGGCGTGAGTGCCAAGCTGCTGGAAGGGCGTAGCATGAATACCTGCGAAAATACCCGCTTTAGTGCCTTGCTGTTACAGAAAAAGGGCGGTGCACCACTGGTAGAACTGGTTACCGATGCGTACCACATGCCGCGTGCCAGACGCCTGTTTGCGCTCAACGGGGTGGATACTATTCCGGTAGTGGCACCCTTACCCAATCCGCTGACTGAATGGATACCCAGTCGTACCAACCTGATGCATAGTCGCCGCGCTACCTATGAAGCCATGGCAACGTTACGTGACCTCGGTTTTGGTGAAACAAATTGCAGGGAGATTCCTTAATGTCCAAAGCCCATCCATTTCAATCACCCGCTGTGCTAAAGGCCACCCAGTTGCCTTTGCCGGATCGTACGACAACGCCGGAAGCACTGTCTTTGCTGACGCTGGCGCATCCCATGCTGATTGACCCCGTGCTGGAGGGTTATCAAACCCTGTATGGACTGAACAAAATTGATGCCAGGCACTGGCAGGGCTACCTTGAAGTGGCGCAACATAAAATTCATGTTCAGGTATTTCAGCCGCTGGATGAAACCCGCGGAACAGTGTGGCTATTACATGGCTATTTGGAGCACAGTGGTATTTACCAGCCGATTATTCAGGAGATCCTGGATGAAGGCTTTAGTGTGCTGACCTATGACCTGCCGGGGCATGGGTTGTCTGAAGGGCCGATTGCCAGTATTCAGGAGTTTTCAGTCTATCAGGATATTTTGCGCGAAATTGGTGAATGGGCTGCCATGCAGCATTCCCAGTTGCCCAAACCCTGGCTGGGTGTTGGCCAGAGTACTGGCGGTGCCATCTGGATTGATCACACGCTGACAGCTGCTGCACAACGTAAAACACCCATGGTAGAACGTGTACTGTTGCTATCACCGCTGGTGCGTCCAGCTAAGAGTGCTTGGTGGCATAACAGTGTTGGCCTGGGCCTGCTTAAAAAGATTAAGCGCAATGTACCGCGCAGTTTTAAGCGCAATAACCATAACCCGGAGTTTTTACGCTTTGTGCGTTTAACTGACCCCCTGCAACCACGGGTGATGGGCATGGACTGGATTTTGGCCTTGTCACGCTGGATGGTTTACATTGAAAGCCTGCCTGCCTGCCGTATGCCGGTATGGGTGGCGCAGGGTGCGCGCGATCAAACTGTGGACTGGCGCTATAATTTAGAGTTCATCCGTAAAAAGTTCCGCCTGCAAACCCTGCTGATGCTGGAGGAAGGTTCGCACCAGCTCATCAATGAGCGGGCTGATATCCGTACGGCATTAACAGCGTTAATTCCTGCATTTATCAGTGCTTACGAGAAACGTCCTGTGGCACATCATTAAACCTTGCTGTGTCAGCTATTTCTGGAACGTGCAACCTGTACAGAATCTGCCTGCTGGTAACGGTCAAGTCTGGCGGTCTGGCGTAATGTGTCGTCCGGTGGCAGTAGTTTGGCCAGATAATGGCCTTCCAGCTGTGCAAACAAAATGACTTCACTTTCCTCGCGCAACTCCCCATATTCCGGTTCCACCTGTACCACATGCAGCTTGCCATAATGGTCGCGCACCAGCGCTTCGGCGCTGGCACCGGGTTTTGCATGACCTTTATAAATGGTGGCAATGCGCCCCAGTAGCTGAATGTGTTGATCTGCAGGTGCATCCACGGCGTTGTGGATATTGAGCTGCTTGAACCAGTGAATGAGTGCTGCACTGAGCAGATGCGACAGGATTAGGGCAGGTGCCAGCAGCAGAACCGGATTCACAAAGTGCTTGGAGATGACATAACAGATGAGTTGCAGGAAGTAACCGATCAGGCCGAAGTTGACCAGAAGTACGGTTAATACCTGGTGTGCCGAAATATTATCAATGGAAAGGCGGTGCCTGAGATGCTGGTACAGGTCCGGCAGGTAATGCTGTAACCATGCTGATGGCCGGATATTCACTGCGCGGCAGGCACTGTTGAGCATGAGCATCAACAGGCTAATGACCAGCGCAAGGCCAAATGGAAAAAACGACACTGAAAACAACAGATACCCCAGCATGGAAAGTGTCACGTTTATGGTCTCCAGTATCATGATGTAGCATGGTTGCTAATCGATGACGGGAGCAACCTTCACGTTATGCAACCAGATAAATGCCACCGTCAGAATGTACACTGATTTCAACCTGGCTCAGGTGATCGCCCTGGCAGGGACCAAAAATACACTGGCCATCTTCTACCTGAAACAATGCACCATGGGTAGAACAGATAATGTATTCACGGTCCATATCCAGAAACTGGTTTTCCATAAACTCGAGACTGGTACCCAGGTGTGGGCAGTGATTTAAATAGGCGTAAAACATGCCGTCACGCTGGGTAATAAAAATCTCACCCTTATCGGTATCAAAGGCACGGGCTTCGCGTTCAGGAATATCGTCAGTATTACATAGGCGCTGCATGGGTTTCCTCGTTGTTCTGCGTCAGCAGGTGTCAGCCAAACATGATAAGGGCTGACACCTGCAAGCTGTTGTTATACCGCAACAGCATTCAGGTTGTTTAAAATTGCCTGGTATTGCTGCACAGCAAGACGCGGGCCATACTGGCTGACAACCTGACCGGAAATATGCGCGGCCAGGCGGCCACATTCGGCCAGGCTAAAGTTTTGCGTTAAGGCAAACAGGAAGGCACCGGAGAAAGCATCGCCTGCACCATTGGTATCCAGTACCTGTACATCCAGCGCATCAATGGTAATGGCTGTTTCGCCACGAGCAGTTACCACGGCACCTTCACCACCACGGGTAACGATTACCAGCGCACTATGCTGTAGCAATTGGGCAATGGCGGTATCAATGCTGCCGGTTTGGGTAAACAGTAAGGCTTCCTGTTGATTGCAGAATAATACATCTACACCATCATCCAGCAAATCGACCAGGCCATCACGGGCATACTGCACCATGGCAGGGTCGGACAGGCTTAAGGCCAGTTTGGTATGATGCTGCCTGGCAATCTGGCGCGCCTGTTTAACCGCCACACGGGCAGAAGGGCTGGTCGCCAGGTAGCCTTCAATATATAAATATTGCGCTTGCGGCAGGCCGGAAAAATCTACCTGCTGGTCGGACAACTCGGCGGTAATACCCAGATAGGTATGCATGGTGCGCTCGCCGTCCGGGGTAATCATCACCATACAGGTGCCGGTTTGGCCCGGGCTAATGGATTTTTCCGAAGTGTGTACGCTGGCTGCGGCCAAGTCTTTCAGGTAAAAACTACCAAGTTCGTCATTACCCACCCGGCAGCCATAAAATGCCTGACCACCCAAGGCAGCAAAGGCCACGGTAGTATTGGCAGCAGACCCGCCGCTGGCCTGGCCTTTGGCTTGCGCCTGTAGGCTGAGTGCCTGATTCAGGGTGTTCTGTGCGGCCTGATCTGCCAGTTGCATGGTGCCTTTTTGCAATTGTTGTTGTTGCAGGAAATCTTCCGTGATTAAAAACTCTTGATCCACCAGTGCATTGCCA